>CAMDIP010000108.1 GCA_945899335.1 Bordetella parapertussis | reverse complement strand
GTGGCGGGGTCTTTCAGCGCCACGTCTTTGGGCGCAGGCAGTTTGGCGGCGTCCGCTGCCAGCTGGCCATAGCTCAGGGTTTTCTTGCTGGGTGTGTGCACCACTTTGCCCAGTAGGGCTTGGCACTCGCTCTCGGAAACGCCCCAACGCTGGGCAGCGGCTTGCACCAGCATCATGCGGGCAGAGGCTCCGGCTTTGCGCAAATACTCTTGCGAGTTACGAATGGTGCGGCTGCCCACACTCGCCATATCACCATAGGTGCGTTTGCGCTTCAAGTTTTCATGCGCTTGCACATCTTCAATACGCACTTTTTTCCAATCAACTTCCAGTTCTTCAGCAATCAGCATGGGAGCAGAGGTGCGACTGCCTTGGCCCATTTCTGTGCGTGCATAGCGAATCACGATGGATTCATCAGTATGAATGTCTATCCATGCATTTACCTCTTGGGCACTGGAGTTTTGTGCTCCAGAGGGCAACACAAAACCCAAGCTCAGGGCTGCAGTGGTGCTGGCGCTGACCTGAATGAAGTCACGGCGGTTCATGATTGACCTGCCTGACGTGCTGCAGCATGGATGGCAGTACGCATACGGGCATAGGTGCCGCAGCGGCAAATATTGGTCATGGCTGCATCGATGTCTTCATCAGTGGGCTTGGGTTTCTTTTTCAACAACGCAACTGCAGCCAGCATTTGACCGCCTTGGCAGTAACCGCACTGGGGTACTTGGTGGTCTATCCAAGCTTTTTGGACAGCGTGAAGTTTGCCTTTGGTAGCCAAGCCTTCGATGCTGACAACTTGTTGTCCAGCAGCAGACGAAACAGGGTAAGAGCAAGAGCGAACAGGTTCGCCGTTAAGCAACACGGTACAAGCACCGCATAGGGCAATGCCGCAACCATATTTGGGACCTTTGATATCGAGTTCATCGCGCAGTGCCCAAAGCAGTGGCATCTCGGGTTCGACATCGAGTTGGTGTATTTGTCCGTTGACATTGAGTTTCATGGTGTGATTTTCAGGTTCAAACTTTCAAATAACGGCGCAGCGCTTGCGCGCAAACTTCCACGCCACTCAAAGCTTCGCGCATGATGCGACCCATGGTGATAAAGCCATGGATCTGCCGCTCAAAGCAGACGTACTCGGCCACGCCGCCAGCCGCAGACAAAGCATCGGCGTACTGGTAGCCCTCGTCTTTCAGGGGGTCATACCCAGCCGTCAAAACCAGCGCAGGGGGCAGGCCCGCATGCGAGTTTGCTTTCAAAGGCGAAGCACGCCAATCGTTGCCATGTTCACGCGTTGGCAGGTAATGGTCCATGAACCAGTGCATAGCCACCGCCGTCAAACCATAGCCCTCGGCATTGGCGTGGTAACTGGGGGTGTCGGGGTACATCAAGGTGGCGGGGTAAATCAGCAATTGAAAAGCGGGTGTTTGGTCCGCGTCCTTGGCGGCCAAGCACACGGCAGCTGCCAAGTTGCCTCCCGCGCTGTCGCCGCCCACGGCAACACGGCGTGGGTCAATGTGCAAGGAGGCGGCTTGCGCCACCACCCAGTGAAAAGCCGCCAATGCGTCGTCAAAGGCGGCAGGAAAAACATGCTCTGGCGCCAAGCGGTAATCCACTGAAAACACCGCGCAACCGCTGGCATTGCTGAGTTGACGGCACAGCACATCGTGGGTTTCTATATTCCCAATCACCCAGCCACCACCGTGGTAGTAAACCAATGCAGGCAAGACCTCTTTAGCCGTGACACCCATGGGGCGGTATTCGCGAACAGGCACTTGCACAGCGCCCAAGTTGGGCAAATGGTCATGAACATGCGACATGACGGGGGGATCGGGTTGCGTCAAAGTTTTGCGCAAGACGTAGAACTCGCGAGCTTCTTTGGGCGGCAAGGTGTTGACCGCAGGTACACCGCGGTCCACCATGAGTTGTAAAAGTGCTTTTGCTTGCGGGTCGAGCATGGTCAATTCAATGGAAAGGGTTTTTAAGTGGACTGGCCAATGGCTTGGTAAGTCTGTTGGTTCGCTTGCAACCATTGGCGGGACAGCTGGTCGTCATGCTCAGCAGGGTGAAAGTCTGCTCGGAAATACTGCTTCCAAGACGCATAAGAACTGGTGAAAAGCCCTTGATTGGCAAACAGATGACGCCACGCACTGCGCCAAGTGCTTGACTTGAAGAGACTGCCCTCATGCCAAAGGTTGTTACAGGTTTGAAGGAGTATGTCGCTGAGGAAAAACACTGTGACCGTGATCATCCAGCGTTTACGCCAAACATCATTGCCACCCATGGCGCGGTAAATGTCAAAGGACACACTGCGGTGTTCGGTTTCTTCGCTGGCGTGCCACATCCACAAGGTTTGCAAACGCTTTGGCGCTTGCGCCAAAAAGTCAGGGTGGTTGAGCAACCAAGCGGCGAATACCGATGTGAAGTGCTCATAGGCAGCAGTGACGGCCACGGCATGAATAGCTTTTTTCTGGTTGATGTGTGCAATGCGGCGCAATGCGCGTTTTTCCCAATGGTTCACCATGCCTTGGTTTAAGACATGGTGGTTAAAGCGCTCGTGGATACGACGGTGGGTGGCTTCTTGGCCGATAAAACCTTTGACCTCTTGGGCAAAGGTGAGTTGCTGTTCAGGGCTTAATTCTTTAACGCCACGACGCAGGGAGTCTATGAAAAATTGCTCACCTACAGGAAAGCTCATGGACAGCGCATTCATGAAAGCAGAAGTGAAAGCATCACCACCATTCCAGCGCAACTCAAAAGGCGCTTCTAGATCAATCAGGAGCTTTCGAACGGATAAATCGGACATGGTGAGTTTGTAGGTTAAGAGGGAAGTTGACAGGGGCCAGTCACCAAGAATTTTAAATTTTTACCATAGCGGTGTACATCTTTCATGGCATACAGCGAGACAGGTTGGCGGGTGATTTTGATTTCAGCCTCTTCTTGGCTCGCAATGTGTTTACGCTTGACCCAAATGCTGGTTTGGGAGGTGAGGTCTTGGCCTTTGAATTCTTCAGTGATCAAGGTGTTGACAAACATGCCATACAGCTTGGGCCCTTCGATCTTGATGTACAAATGGTTGCCAATACTTTTTATATTGACTTCCACCGTGGCGGGTTTGACGATGATTTTCTCCATCTCTGGAAAACTGCCTTGGGCTTCACAGGTGACGGTGTAACCCCAAGCGCTGACGCTGACCAAGCTGGCAGACACGGTTGCCATGCACAGCCGCCAAGTTTTTCCTTTCAGCGGCATGTGCGTTGCCCTTTTTCTGTTTTGCACACCAAGCCGTTGGACATATGGGTTTCTTCTGTGCTGCTTTGTGGCACACCACCGCGCGAGGTGTAACTGCCAGCAGGCGCAGGCGCTCCAGGTTTGCGGGGCTTGGTCGCTGTTGCCGGTTTGGCATCCATGATTTTGTTGCCATCAATCAGCACCGCAGGCGAGCCAGGCTGGTTGATGATGACCTCGGTTTGGGCGAGGGCTGCAGTCAGCGGCAGTACCCCACCTAAGCTGAAGACAAAAACAACCCCGAAAGTTGTAAAAGAACAGATGCGGTTTGACGACATGGGCTTGGTTTCGTGAACGGGTAGCAATGATCGCACGGCTGGCCATAGCCGGGCTTAGGCCCAACCAATTCCCATGTCTGAGGGGAGGGTGGGTATTATTCGGAGTCCAGACTGAGTTTGTTTTAAGGAAATGCTGTGTTTTTCAAATCTTCATCCCGTTTGCTGCTGGTCGTCATGTCATCCTTGCCATGGCAGGCAGGTGCTTTTGATGCGACGAAGTTGGAAGACTTCAAAACCACCAATGTTTGTAAGTACTGCGACTTAACGGACGCACCCATGAGCGGTCGCGATATGCGCGGCGCAGACTTGCAAAACGCCAACCTTTCTGGTGCCAAGATGGACAAGGCGAATATGGCAGAGCGTCCCATGGAAAAACGTACCTTGGTGACCAACTTCGAAGACGCCAACCTGCGCCGTACGGACTTCACTGGGGCGAATTTGCATTTGGCCAATTTCACCAACGCCTATTTGCGTGAAGCCAATCTGAGCGGGGCTGATTTGAGTGATGCAGTGCTAAGCAAGGCTAATTTGAAAGGTGCTTTGTTGGTTGGGACCAATCTCAAGGGTGCCAAGATGGATGATGTCAAACTCGATGACACCAAGTTTTGTAAAACCGTGATGCCCGATGGCACGATGAATGACTCAGGCTGCTAGTCGCTTTAGACGCATTGCATAACTGTTTTTTACAGACAAGCTTCTTGTAGCAACCGTAAAACGCTGGCTCGGTCTTTGGGTTGAGCGCTTTGCGCATCTGTGGCCGCCATGTCGCGAAACCGCTGCCCAACAGCATGGTGCAGTTGTGTGAGTTTGTTTTTTTCGCTGGCCGATAAAGCATTGTCGGCTTGCACACTTTTCACCACATTGGCCTCGATTTTTTCGCCATTGCGTTGCACTTGAAAAAAATACAACTGTCGATCAGACGAGTCGTTGGCAAAGGTATCTAAGCCATGCCGATGCATGGTGTACAAGCCTTGGTAAAACTCAGCATAGTAGGCTGTACTTTGCAAACAACTCGCGCTTTGACCTGATCCTAGCGCTGGCCACAAGCCACACAACAGCAGTGTGACCCTCACCCAAGATAGAGAAAAAACACCATCAGTCATCTTCACCTGGGATGGTTGATTGGCGAAGTTTTACAGCATGCGAGCGTTTTTTGCGAAAGCGAATGTTGAGCATTTCCACGCCAAAGGAGAAAGCCATGCCAAAGTAGATATAGCCTTTGGGTACATGGTGGCCAAAACCTTCCGCCACCAGCACCACACCGACCACCACCAAAAAACTCAAAGCCAGCATCTTGATTGAGGGATGAGCGTCAACAAACTGGCCAATTCCCTTGGCAAACAACATCATCAAACCCAGAGATATGACCACTGCCGCAATCATGATGCGCACATCATCGACCATGCCCACGGCGGTGATGATGGAGTCGAGTGAAAAGACCAAATCGATGATGATGATTTGCACAATGATGGCCATCAGATTCGCTTTGGCATTCACACTCGCTGGCGCCTCGTCGCCTTCCAGCGAATGGTGAATTTCACCCGT
>CAMDIP010000107.1 GCA_945899335.1 Bordetella parapertussis | reverse complement strand
CTTTGTTGGCAGTGGGATAACCCAGTTCGTTGGATAAAGCGGCGGATACTTCCGGTTTGAGGAAGTAATTGATGAAGGTCATGGCATTGTTGGGGTGCTTGGCATCAGCTGGTACGGCCAAGTTGTCAAAGAAGATCAGGCCACCAGTTGTGGGCAACAGCACTTCGAGGTCTTGACCACTCTTGTTTTCATTGGCACGGGCAATGGCGATGTTGAAGTCACCAGCCCAACCCAGGGCCACGCAAGCTTTGCCGCCAGCAACGTCGTCAATCATGGTGCTAGAGAACAAACGAATGTCTTTGCGAACCTTGGCCAACATCTCACCAGCCGCTTTGTGGTCGGCAGCATCATCCGAGTAAGCATTCTTGCCAATGTAATGTAGGGCAGGTGGCAAAATTTCAGAGGGCGAATCGAGATAAGCGATGCCACACGATTTGAGCTTGGATGTGTAGGTAGGGTTGAACACCAAGTCCCATGCGTTTTCTGGCATCGGGGTGCTGCCCAAGGCTTTGGCCACTTTGGTTTTGTTGATGGCTACCGTGGTGAAACTCCACGCCCAAGGGAGAACATATTCATTGCCTGGGTCCACACTCGTGAGTTTGCTCATCAAAGCGGGATCGAGATTTTTATAATTAGGGATTTGAGATTTGTCGAGTTTTTTCAGCAGACCCGCTTCGATTTGTGCTTTCACAAACACGGAGCCAGGGACCACGATGTCATAACCAGAGTTACCTGCCACCAATTTGGCTTGCAGGCCTTCATTGTTTTCGAAGGTTTGGTAGTTGACTTTGATGCCAGTTTCTTTTTCGAAATTGGCGATCATGTCGGCAGCGATGTAATCGGGCCAGTTGTAAACGTTCAAGACCTTCTCTTCTGCATTCACAGGTGCTACAGCAACGGGAGCCTTGGGCTCCTCCTTTTTGCTACAAGCCGCGACAGACAAGCAAGCCAAGACAAGCCATAAAAGACGTTTGTTCATGATGGCAGAGACTCCATAAGTAAAAGTGGATAACACAACAAAGAAACTCGCTGTGCGAGCGCCAAGCGCGTAGTATATGAACAGTTGAGCGCGGTTTTGAGGCGCTGGGGGTTCTCCTGCATAAAAAGCATACAATTTAAAGCTTCAATCTGTGCTCATACTGCGAATCAACTATGCCAATTTATGCTTATAAATGCAGCGCTTGCGGCTTCGCTAAAGACCAGCTGCAAAAAATGTCTGACCCGCCCTTGAATGACTGCCCCTCTTGCGGTAAACCCTCTTACACCAAGCAACTCACAGCAGCTGGTTTTCAGCTCAAGGGCTCAGGCTGGTACGCCACCGATTTCAAAGGTGGGGGCAGTGCGGCTCCCGCCAGCACCGACAGCACCACCCCGGCTGCGCCTGATGCAGCGACGCCTGCCAAACCCGCAGACACCCCTGCTGCTTCGACCGCCTCTTCTTGCGCCCCTTCTTGTGCTTGTCACTGAAGCCGTTATGCACGGCTGCAGATTTTTTTTACTCACAGTATGAATTTCAAAAAATATATCTTGGCTGGATTATTGGTGTGGCTGCCTTTGGCCATTACGCTGTGGGTTCTGAGTTGGCTGGTTGGCGCCCTCGACAGCATTTTGGCCAATGTGCTGTATGGTTTGGGCAGTGTCCTGCCCCAGGTGCATACAGAAGCTTTGCAGCAACTCAACGGCATCAAGGGCCTTGGTGTTGTGATGGTGTTTTTGGTGCTGGTGCTCACCGGCGCTTTGGCTTCCAATGTGGCGGGCCGCTGGATGGTCAAGCAATGGGACAAGCTTTTTACCCACATACCCATTGTCAAGTCCATCTACACCAGCGTAAAAAAAGTATCTGACACGCTTTTCTCAAGCAACGGCAATGCCTTTCGCAAGGCGGTGTTGTTGCAATACCCACGCCAAGGCACATGGACCATTGCCTTTCAAACCGGCGCACCCCAAGGCGAAGTGCAAACGCATTTGGGGGAAGGCTTTATGAGCGTTTATGTTCCCACCACGCCCAACCCAACCAGCGGGTTCTTTTTGCTGGTGCCAGCCGCCGACGTGATTGAACTCGACATGAGTGTGGACGAAGCACTGACCTATGTCATCTCCATGGGTGCTGTCTCTCCCACAGCTTTACCTACCACCCCTCATTAAATCAAGGTGCCTTAGAGCGCCTTAGTAAATAACTCCTTTTCAGACTGGACAACAAGCTATGAGAACGCACTACTGTGGATTGGTCACCGAAGCACTGCAAGGACAAAGTGTGTCTTTGTGCGGATGGGTCAATCGCCGACGTGACCACGGTGGCGTGATCTTTATCGATTTGCGCGACCGTGAGGGCTATGTGCAGGTGGTCTGTGACCCCGACCGTGCCGATATGTTCAAAGTTGCAGAAGACATACGCAATGAATTTTGTGTGCAGATCAAAGGCTTGGTGCGCCTTCGCCCCGAAGGCACCATCAACGAGCAACTTAAAAGCGGCAAGATCGAAGTGCTTTGCCATGAGTTGGTGGTGCTCAACCCTTCAGTCACGCCGCCCTTCCAACTTGATGATGACAATTTGTCAGAGACCACCCGCTTGACCCACAGGGTGTTGGATTTGCGCCGCCCCTATATGCAAAAGAACCTGATGCTTCGCTACCGCGTGTCAATGGCTGTGCGTAAGTTTTTGGACGCCAATGGCTTTGTTGATATAGAGACACCCATGCTGACCAAAAGCACGCCTGAGGGCGCTCGCGACTACTTGGTGCCCAGTCGTGTAAACGATGGCCATTTCTTTGCGCTGCCGCAATCGCCGCAATTGTTCAAGCAGTTGCTGATGGTCTCTGGCTTTGATCGTTATTACCAAATCACCAAATGTTTCCGCGATGAAGATTTGCGAGCAGACCGTCAACCCGAGTTCACCCAGATCGATATCGAAACTTCGTTCTTAGGTGAGGAGGAAATTCGCGCTCTGTTCCAAGACATGATCAAAGGCGTGTTCCAGCAAGTGCTTGATATCGACTTAGGCGACTTCCCCATCATGGCTTATTCAGAAGCCATGCACCGCTTTGGCTCTGACAAGCCCGATCTGCGGATCCAACTTGAGTTCACCGAACTCACCGACGTCATGGCGGATGTGGATTTCAAAGTCTTCAGCGGCCCTGCAACTACCAAAGGCGGGCGAGTGGTTGCTCTGCGAGTGCCTGGTGGTGGCGAGATGAGCCGCGGCGAGATCGACGGTTTCACCGAATTTGTGAAAATTTACGGTGCCAAAGGTTTGGCGTGGATCAAGGTCAATGAAGTGGCTAAGGGTCGTGAAGGTTTGCAGTCCCCGATTGTGAAAAATCTGCATGACAAAGCCATTACCGAAATTTTGTCGCGCAGCGGCGCACAAGACGGTGATTTGTTGTTCTTTGGCGCTGACAAGGCCAAAGTGGTGAATGACGCTATCGGCGGCTTGCGCTTGAAAATCGGTCACAGTGACTTCGGCAAAAAACAAGGCTTGCTGCAAGACCGCTGGGCACCTTTGTGGGTGGTGGATTTCCCCATGTTCGAGTTCGACGAGGAAGCCGGCCGCTACAACGCCGTACACCACCCCTTCACTGCCCCCAAAGATGGGCACGAGGATTGGATGGTCACGGCACCCGAGAAGTGCATTGCCAAGGGCTATGACATGGTTCTCAACGGCTGGGAAATTGGCGGCGGCTCGGTACGTATTCACCGCGCCGATGTGCAGCAAAAAGTGTTTGATGCTCTGAAGATTAGCCCCGAGGAAGCGCAAATCAAATTTGGCTTCTTGCTCGACGCTTTGCAATACGGCGCTCCCCCCCACGGCGGCTTGGCCTTTGGTTTAGACCGTATCGTCACCCTCATGACAGGTGCCGACTCCATCCGCGACGTGATCGCTTTTCCTAAAACCCAACGTGCGCAATGTTTGCTTACCCAAGCGCCCTCGCTGGTGGATGAAAAGCAGCTTCGCGAGTTGCATATCCGTTTGCGCACAGTCGAGACGAGCTAGGCAGGGTCTTTGTCTTTGCTTCTAAGCTCAATCGGACATCTGCTGTTAGTATCTTTGACATGTTGAAAAAGACAGATACAAAAATGACTTCTGAGGCACATGATGCAGGCGTTCCTGTGTCGATCAAAATCCGCGAAAGATTGCAGGCTTCGCGTAAGCGTTTTCACGCCAACGACAATATTGCCGACTTCATTGAGCCTGGCGAGCTCGATAAATTACTCGACGAAGTAGCCGACAAAATGAAAGGCGTTCTCAGTAGCCTCGTCATCGATACCGAACACGACCACAACACGGCTGACACCGCAAGGCGTGTGGCCAAAATGTATGTGCAAGAAGTTTTTCGTGGCCGCTTTGTTAAAGCCCCTGTCATTACCGAGTTCCCCAACGCTGAGCACTTGAACGAGTTGATGATCGTGGGGCCCATCACGGTTCGCAGTGCTTGCAGCCACCACTTTTGTCCCGTCATAGGAAAAATTTGGATTGGCGTCTTGCCCAATGAACACACCAATGTGATTGGTTTGTCCAAGTACGCTCGACTTGCTGAATGGGTCATGGGGCGCCCCCAAATTCAGGAAGAGGCTGTGGTGCAGTTGGCGGACCTGATTCAAGTCAAAACCCAACCCGATGGTTTGGCCATTGTCATGGAGGCCTCTCACTACTGCATGGCGTGGCGCGGGGTGAAGGACATGGACAGTCGCATGATCAATTCCGTCATGCGTGGCGCATTTTTGAAAGACCCCAATTTGCGTCGTGAATTTCTTTCACTGATTCCGAAAAAGGACTGATGGCATGTTGGTGCGTTTGCTTTATGTCAGCCGAGCGCTAGACCCCGACGCTTCTGCAGCCACAGACTCCATCTTGGCTGTTGCCCGTGAACACAATATGGCCAATGGCATCACTGGCATTCTTTGTTATGGCGGCGGTATCTATTTGCAAGCCATTGAAGGCGGTCGCAACCAAGTCAACAACTTGTATGGGCAAATCGTCAGCGACAAGCGCCATACCGATGTGGTGCTGCTCAACTACGAAGAAATTGCCGAACGCCGTTTTGGCGGTTGGACCATGGGGCAGGTCAATTTGTCCAAACTCAATACCTCGGTGGTATTGAAGTATTCCGAACTTCCCGTACTGGACCCTTATGCGGTATCGGGCCACGTCTCTTTGGCCTTGCTTGAAGAGTTGATGGCTACTGCCGCCATTTTGGGCCGCGCCTGAGTTTTT
>CAMDIP010000106.1 GCA_945899335.1 Bordetella parapertussis | reverse complement strand
TACGTATGGGCTTACAACGTCGACTCTCAACAACTCTCCAAGCTTTTATCAACACCAGCAGGTGCTGAGTGCACAGGCTTGCAAGCGGTGGACAATATCAACGGCTTTGCCTATTTGATGACAGGCTTTCAACACGCTGGTGACTTGTCGTACAACACCACCACAGGGACAGGCACCCTGAATGGAAAAACCGTGCCTGCTGAACTTATGTCAACCATCAGCAGCAATTGGGGCGGCATCAACCAAAAATCAGCTGTGGGTTACATAAGCGGTTTACTGGTGGTGCGCTCCTAGGGCGACCTTAAACTACGCTACCCGCCGCCGTAGTTCAATGGACAGAACGAGTGCCTCCTAAGCGCTAGATACAGGTTCGATTCCTGTCGGGGGCACCATGTCAACTACTGTTAATAATCCTTTAGGAAACAAGCAACAGCACCTTTATTGATAACCGACTCTCAGTAAGTTAAGTGTTATTACTGTTGCTTACCTCTTTGAATTAAAAGACAATTTCATATTCTTAGATTTTGTTTTTTTTATGGCCTCTTTTTTAAAGTTTTGCGCGTTGGGTTTGTTGCTTTGGCATAACTTGGCCATGGCCCACCCCCATTTGCGCTTGGCCTATCAAATCCAGCCCTTGTTGGCCCATGGCGCTTTGCGCGGTTTTCACATCAGCTGGCAAATGGATGCGCCAAGCAGTCTTCAGGTTCGCGAAAACATCGATTTGAACCAAAACGGACTGCTAGACCCCGATGAATTGCAGGCTTTCGCCGACAGCAACAACCCGTTGATGCAACCCTATAACTATTTTCTAACCATTGAAGATGGAAAAACCGCAGCGCCATTGCCTTTTGAAGTGGTCAACTTTTCCGCACGAGATGGCGGCCGCGGTTTTCAAGGTGGTATTTACTTTGAGTTCGATGTGCAGCTGAGCCAACCCGTCAGCCACAACCAAGCACGGTTGCAAATGCAAGACCCGACTTGGTACATAGGTTTTATGCCCCGCATGGGTAAAGTGCTCGCTGCTGAAAGCGATTGCAGTTCCGATTTCACGCGTGAAAAACGCCAAACGCCTAGCCAAGGCGAACAAGAGGTTCAGCGGATAGTTGTTCAATGCTCGCCAGGGTCTGCGGCCCGACCTGACGTGCAAATTTCACCCAATCACGGGCCCATCAACGGAGTCAATTCATGAAAATCACAAAAATTGCGGCCACTTTCTTGGCAAGCGCCCTCTTGGGTGCTTTGTCCATGGGCAGTGCCTTCGCGTATGAAAGTTGCCACAAATCCAAGTGGGGTCCTAACGACCAAATCGGTGCCTTGAACAACATCACCAAAGACAATATTTTGGCGGCCACCAAGCTGATCAAACAAGGCAAGAAGATGGCCATGGCTATTGAGACAAACACCAAGACGCCTGCTTTCCCACCCCGCACCTACTCCATGACCATTGTCAGGCCAGGCCAAGAAAACGGTCAAACACTGGGTAACACCAAACTCAGCTACCACGATGACATTTTGCAATCTTGGGTGGGCATCGGTACGCAGTTGGATGGACTGGGTCACATTGGCATTGACAACACCTTCTATAACTGCACGCCTGGTATTGAAGTGACTGGCATCACCGGCTTGAAGAAATTCGGCATGGAAACCTTCCCCGGTGTGGCCACCCGCGCTGTGCTCTTGGACATGACGGCTCTGATGGGCAAAGACATCATCCCAGAAGGAACACCTTTCAATCAGCCTGAAATCGAGGCGGCTTTGAAGCGCCAAGGCGATATGAAAATCAACAAAGGCGATGTGGTGATTTTCTATACCGGCTGGCACAAACTGTTGGGCGTGGATGACAAGCGCAACGGCGCAGCACACCCTGGCTTGGGCGTGCAAGGTGCCCGCTATTTGGCTAACTTGGGTGTCGCCATGGTAGGTTCTGACACTTGGGGCTTGGAGGCTGTTCCTTTCGAAAACGAAGGCCAAGTGTTCCACGTTCACCAAATCTTGTTAGCTGAATTCGGCGTCTTCATTTTGGAGAACGTCGTTGCCCAGCAAGCTCTGAAAGATGGCGTTTATGAAGGTATGATCACTGTTGGCCCGCACCGTACCACCGGTTCGGTGCAAGCCATCGTCAACCCGATTTTTGTGTACTGAAATACCTTACGCAAATAGTCAAAAAGGCACCTTCGGGTGCCTTTTTTTATGGGGCATTAAATTCAGAATTTTTTAGCTGCCGCCAAGTCTGGAAAAGCCTCATGGATGGTCGAGACCTGCCCGCAGTGCGCGGCGGTGTAGCCTGGCAGTTGGTTCACCGCAAACTGAAACTCATCGCCGTTGAGCACCTTCAGGACCGCTTGCAAATGCGGCCGCTCTAAGTCGGATTGGTTGCAAAGCAAAAAATAACGCTCTGTGGCCAAGGGTAAAAACTCCAGCTTAAAACGCCTAGCGGGTGTTTCCACGCCAAAACCCACATCGGCCATGCCACTGGCCACAAATGCCGCCACCGCTGCGTGGGTGAACTCGGCTTGCTCGTAGCCAGATATCTGCGTGGGGTCTATACGGCCTTTTTTCAAAAAGCATTCCAGCAAAAACCGTGTGCCGCTGCTGGGTTGGCGATTGACAAACCGAATGCCCTTGCGGGTGAGGTCTTGCGCCTCGTAAATTTTGTGCGGGTTGCCACTGGCCACCATGAAACCTTGGCGACGTGTGGCCACATGGATGATGCGGCTTTCTTTGGGAACCAGCCATCTTGCATAGTGTTTAAAGGCAATGTCTTCAAACTCGCCTTGCGGGATATGAAATCCTGCAATTTCACAAGCCCCTTCATGCAAAGAGGCTACCGCCTCGATACTTCCCACGTATTTGCGCTCCACACGTGTGCCTGACAGTGCCAAGGTTTGAATCAGTTTTTCCACCGCAAAACCATGGCTGGCATGAACTCTGAGGGTTTCGCCGCCAGCGGAGAGCACCCGCCCGATCTCGCCCTCCAACTCCGAGGCCAAGGACTCGAGCATGGGCGTTAGCCGCGCTGAAATACGGTGCCCCGCCCAAACCAGCTTTTCTGCCAAGGGGGTGAGGGTCGAACCTTTGCCGCGCTCCATGTTCAGCAAGGGCATCCCCAATTGCGCCTCGCCTTGGCGAATCAAGCTCCACGCATGGCGGTAAGAAGCCCCTGTTTTTTTGCAAGAACCAGACAAACTGCCGTGGCCTTGGACCTCGGAGAGCAGTTCCAACAGCCTAGGCGCCAAGTTTTGGCCCGTGGCGTCGCTGATGGTCCATTGGGGTTTGATGGAGACTTTATGCATAGAAATATAGGCTCTTCAGAGCATATTAGTTGTGTTGACTCAATCTAGCTTACCTTACCCTCATTGCCATATTGCCGCAATGCAGTGATTTCCCTAGACTCATATGTGCTTTTAAAGCATATGTTCGGGTAAAGTCTCGCGGTTAGCTAAGAACATATTCTAAGAACGGGGACAACATGACAACACTTGACGACACCAGCGGCTTTTTGTCCAAAGAACGTATCGTTGCACCCGAGGGCTTCAACCGATGGTTGGTGCCTCCTGCTGCTTTGGCCATCCATTTATGCATTGGCATGGCTTATGGTTTCTCGGTGTTTTGGTTGCCGCTGTCCAAAGCGCTTGGCATCAAAGACGCTCTCAAATGCGGCCCAGACATTGGCTTCTTTCAAGAACTCTTCATCACCACCTGTGATTGGAAAGTCTCAACGCTAGGCTGGATGTACACCTTGTTTTTTGTGTTGCTGGGCAGCTCAGCAGCTTTGTGGGGCGGTTGGCTAGAGCGAGCAGGTCCTAGAAAAGCTGGCGTGGTGAGTGCGGTATGTTGGTGTGGTGGCATGCTCATTTCTGCGGCCGGTGTTTACTACCACCAGTTTTGGATGATGTTGCTCGGCTCTGGCGTCATAGGTGGCATCGGCCTAGGGCTGGGCTACATCTCACCCGTCAGTACCCTGATCAAATGGTTCCCAGACCGCCGTGGCATGGCCACAGGCATGGCCATCATGGGCTTTGGTGGTGGCGCCATGATTGGCTCGCCCTTGGCTGCAGAGTTGATGAAAGTATTTGCCACCGACCTCGAAGTGGGTGTTTGGCAGACCTTCGTAATCATGGCCTTGGTGTACTTCCTGTTCATGATGGCAGGCGCTTTGGGCTACCGTATTCCTGCCACGGGTTGGAAGCCTGCCGGCTGGACGCCTCCTGTGCAGCAACAAGCCAACACCATGATCACCCAAGGCCATGTGCATGTCAGCAAAGTCTGGGGCATTCCCCAGTTTTGGATGGTTTGGGTGGTGTTGTGCATGAATGTGTCTGCAGGCATTGGCGTGATCGGCATGGCCAGCCCCATGTTGCAAGAAGTTTTTGGCGGCGCCTTGATGGGCATCGAAGCCAAGTTTGTTGACCTTGACAAAGTACAACTCACCACCATTGCAGGCATTGCTGCAGGCTTTACTGCTTTGCTCAGCTTGTTCAATATTGGTGGCCGTTTCGTTTGGGCCAGCTTGTCTGACAAACTGGGACGCAAGCTCACCTACATCATCTTCTTTGTGCTGGGCGCCGCTTTGTACGCCTCTGTGCCAGCAAGTGCCATGGCAGGCAACAAGATGCTGTTTGTGGCAGCCTTTTGCATCATCTTGAGCATGTACGGCGGCGGCTTTGCCACGGTACCCGCTTATTTGGCCGATTTGTTTGGTACCCAAATGGTGGGCGCAATTCACGGTCGCTTACTCACCGCTTGGGCTACTGCTGGCATCTTGGGCCCTGTGGTGGTGAATTACATGCGCGACTACCAACTCGGTTTGGGCATCCCCCGTGAGCAGGTTTACAACCAAACCATGTTTATTTTGGTGGGTATGTTGGTTGTGGGTTTGATCGCCAACCTGATGATCAAGCCAGTTGACGCCAAACACTTCATGACAGCCGAAGAACTGGCCCATGAAAAGAAACTCGCCCACGAAAAAGCCAGTGCCGCTGAGGTTGGTGCAGGCCATGGTGCTGCCAGTCAAAGCAACGCCTTGTGGGTTGCCTTGGCATGGACCGCAGTTGGTATTCCGCTGGTCTGGGGCATCTACCGCACGCTCTTGAGTGTGGGCAAATTTTTTAACTGATTGAGCCATGAATTCAACCCAAGCTTTGCCTGAACAGGCCCTTATTCAACAACTTGTGCAGCAGCATGCAGATGAGCCAGGCGCGTTGCTGCCTTTGTT
>CAMDIP010000105.1 GCA_945899335.1 Bordetella parapertussis | reverse complement strand
CAGTTGGGTGGTTACCAAAGAGAAAAAATTGAAGTTTTGCCTAGTGGCAAAACTTTCCGCACCTATGTTCGCCTGAGTTATTCCACATCGGATTTGAAGCGCATCATGATGAAAGAAATTCAAAAGAACGAGGTACTCAACACAAAGATTCGCCGAACCAAGGCCTTTGAAGAATTGGAAAAAGAAATTGAGTTGTCCAGAGAATCAAAAACCAAAAATCGCTCACGCCAAGACGCAGAATAATTTGCGTGAAGGAGTGGCCTATCCTCAAGGGTGATATATGAAGTTGGCAGCGTTAGCAGTGTCTTTGCTTGTGGCGGTTATTGCTACGGTGGGATCGTTGCTTTCGCAAACATCACGATCCTCCGTCGCCTCCGACCTCTTGGTTCTTGAACTCAGTCAAAAAATTCAAGACCAAGATGCCAAGCTAACTAAAACCGAAGAGGCATTGCGCCAACTCAACAGCGATTCTTCTGTGCATGCGTCAAATGCCGCGGACCGCACTCGCCATCTTTCGCGGGTTGCTAATTTGCAGACCAAAATGCAGCAAGTTGACAGAGAAGACTATCGCCTCGGCTTGCTTCATGATCAATTGGTAAAAGAGCAAGAGCGACTTGATGCTTGGCAAAAGCAATCAGATTTGTCTAAACACCGGTTGGACCAAGATGAAAAAGTCTTGGGTCTGGAGGTCATGGCCAAGGTGGTAGACGATAGGCATCTCACCAAGACCCATGCGCCTCAGCTAGTGGCTGTCGTTGCACCCAAAGTCAACAAATTGGCTGTGGATTTACACGGTGAAATGCCTTTCGAGTTTCCTCAGCCTGCAGCCCATGTCACGCCAGATTATTCATCGTTGCAAGTCAGACACACGCAGCTTCAATCCGAGCGCAAACAATGGGTTTTGGACAAGCAGGCCTTGGTGCAAGCCAAGTCGCAGCTTATGAGCCAGTTATCCAGATATAACAACGAATTCCGCCAGGCAACAAGGAGTCGAGAAAAACTCGAAGCTGAAGTCCGAGTACTGAAAAATCAAGGCATGGCTGTGAGAGCAAAGTCATGAACCTTTTTCGTTGCTGCTGGCTTGCAAGCTTGGGCCTTGTCTTTTTTTCGTTGGCGTCGGCGCAGGACACTTTGCCTACTTGCAAGGAAACGGACGCCAGTCGTTGGCACAGCTGCCGTGGCATTTTGGATGACACGGATTTTTCGTATGCAGGTGACTTTCGAAACGGCAAGTTTGAAGGCAGAGGTATTCTTGAATTTACAGGCGAAAAATACCAAGGCGACTACTACCAAGGCGAATTCAAATTAGGCTTGAAGCACGGGTTTGGGATTTATTTTTTCTCCAACGGTGAAAAATATTCCGGCCATTATGTGAACGGTATGCGTCACGGCTTTGGCACCTACACCTTTAGCAATGGCCGAGCGCCGCTTTCGGGTTTATGGTCCAGCAACCAGTGGACAGGAAAAGCCTTCCCCGTCAGCGAAGAACGGGCAGAGCAAAAAAAAAACAGTAAACCAATAGCAGTTGAGCCAAGGGCTTCTGAGATAAAGTCTCGTGGCAACCCCATGACCACCCCTGACATGGTGGTGTTGATCATTGGCATAGAGTCTTACCAAGGTTTGAACAAGGCGCTTTATGCCGCCAATGATGCCAATTTATTTCATGACTTGATGCGAGACGGCATGGGTGTTCCATCAGAGAACATCAAGATCTTGAGCAATAACAAAGCCACACGCAGTGAAATTTTGTCTGCACTGAAGTTTTGGTTGCCTGCACAGGTCAAGGCGGGCAAGACCAATGTGTATATTTTGTTCAGCGGGCATGGCTTGACCTCTGACGAGGACGCCCAAAAATACTGGTTACCCTTTGATGTCAACAAAGAATTGTTGGCAGAAACTGCGGTCAGCGAAAAATGGGCACTGGCAGAGTTGCAAAAATTACAAGCCAAATCCATCACGATTTTTCTAGACAGTTGCTACAGCGGATTGGCCAGAAAAGGCGAGTCACTCGACCCCCAAACCCGTGGGATAAAGTTCAAATCGGCAGTGGCTCATATGCCGACCAACTTCACCATGGTAAGTGCCTCTGCTGCCAATCAAACTGCGTTGGCTTCTGACGACTTTAAGCAAGGGATCTTCAGCTATTTCTTGATCAGAGGTCTTGCAGGTCAAGCAGATTCTGATGGCAACCAACGCGTTACCCATGGCGAATTGTTTGATTACCTATCGCAAAAAGTTGACAAAAAAGCATTGTCTATGAACCGGCGCCAGCAACCGCAGTTGATGGGGGATAGACAAAGGGACGTCTTCCCATGATGCTGGCTTGCACCTCGCGCTTTGCTTGGTTTGCTGGGCTTGCATGCCTGTTTCTTTCAATGTCGCAAGGCGGGGTTCATGCGGTGGTGTTAGACACCCAAGGCGAATACCATTTTGGTCCTGAAACTTCACGCAATCAAGCTTGCCACTTGGCTGCCGAGCGAGCCAAATTCAATGCTTTGAGTTTGGTTGTGGGTGAGCAAATCAGCTCGGAAGAAAAACTCACCTGCCAACAAAGCACGGGGCGTGACACCACAGCCTCGTGCGAGATGAACAAAAACACCTGGGTCTTTTTGGATGGCAATATCCGTACTGCTGAAAAAGTCTCTGAGAGTGTGAAGGTGCTAGATGGGGCCAGTGTTTGCAAAGTGACCCTGGTGGTGGACATTGCCAACCCCAAGGCCAAGACCAACGCTTATTTTGATGTCAAGGTCACACTCAATAAGAAAAATTACCGCGAGGGTGAAGCGATGCAGATTGAATTGCAGCCCAGTGCGCCTATGTATGTCAGTATTTTTGCGTGGTATCCCCATTTGGACGGGGAAAACATGGTTCAAATATTTCCCAATAATTTTGATACCAACAACCACATATCAGAATTCACCCGCGTCCCTAGCCACAAGGCCAAGCAGTCGTATGCCCTAGAGTCTTTTTGGCAGCCGTCTTACCCCAATAGAAAGGAAGTGGTTGATGAATGGTTGATTGTGGTGGGAACACTCAAGCCTATTGCTTGGCAATCAAATTACAACCTGAAGGGTTTCAAAGAAAAGCTGTCTGAAATCCCCATGAACGAGCGTCGGGTGGTACGAAAAAACTATTTTCAGCTCCGCTAGGCTGAGGGGTCTGTCACACCTAAGAGCTTGTGTAGGCGTGGTGAGGCAGTGGTGTATTCGAGTGCAATTTTTTGCCCTGGGTAAACCAACTCGGCCACACCATATGCGGCCAGCGTGGCCTCATGGAAGCCACTGACGATGAGCTTGCGTTTGCCAGGGTAGGTGTTGACGTCCCCCACTGCAAAAATACCCGTCACACTGGTGGCAAAGTTCTCTGTGTTGACCTTGATTTGTTTTTTCTGCATGTCCAAGCCCCAGTCGGAAACAGGGCCCAACTGAGGCGACAAACCTTGCAGAACCCACAACTGGTCAAAGGCAATTTGTTCTGTGTGTTCATTGGCGCTTGCCAATGAAAGATGGGAATGCGTCAGACTTTGAATTTGTCCCACTTTGAATTGAATTTGACCCTCTTGAACCGCTTGGTTAAAGGTCGCCAACAAATGCTCTTCGACCTCGAGTTTGTCTCTGCGGTACACCAAGGTCAGGCTAGCAGCTTGTTGGGCTAAACCAGCCAAGGCCGATTGCACCGCCTCTTCACCGCCACCATAGATGACGATATTTTGATGGGCCACGCTTTCAGTGGGCGCATAAAAAACCTGTTTGTCTTCCCATGGCGTCAAGTCAAGATGGGCCAATTTTCGTGGGGTGAAGGCGCCCACACCTGCTGCAATCACCATGGTTTTGCAAAGGAAGGCTTGACCGCCGGAGCGCACGGCCAGCCAACGAGCGTCTGCTTGCCGCTCAATGGATGTGATTTGCTGTCCTAGGTGAAATTGCGCTTTGAAGGGAGCCGCTTGAGCCAACAACGCGTCCACCAACTCTCGCCCTGTGCTGCGAACTGTGCCAGGAATGTCGTAAATGGGTTTGTCTGCATACAAAGCCATGCACTGTCCACCTTTGAAGGGAAGTACATCCACAACATGGCAGCTGATCTCAAGCAGGCCTAATTCGAAAATGAGAAAAAGTGCTGCCGGTCCAGCGCCTATGACCAAGCAGTCGGTTTCAATAGGGGCAGTTTTCAAGCCGGGAGGCATAGACAAATTGCCAACACCTTGCCAGATCAACTTTGCAGTTCTGACAACTTGTCGGTCTTGTCTTTCCAGTCATCCGCATCAGCCATAGGGGTTTTGCGTTTGGTGATACTGGGCCAGCCACTGCGGGCCAGTTCGACATTGAGCTTGATCATGTGCATTTGGTCTGCCGGCACGTCTTCTTCTGCATAAATCGCGTTGACGGGGCATTCGGGTATACACACCGCGCAATCGATGCATTCATCGGGATCGATGGTTAAAAAATTGGGGCCTTCGCGAAAACAGTCAACGGGACAAACATCGACGCAATCTGTGTATTTGCAGCGGATACAGGCTTCGGTAACTACGTGGGTCATGATGAGAAATCGAGAAGGGCTAAAGGGAAGATGAATGATATTTTAGGGTAAAGACTGGCTCAGCCTTGAACCATGACGGCGGCAGATGTTTTATGGCTTGCCGTATCAACCAAGACCATGGAGCCCAGCGTGCGGGAACGGCCATAGGGCAAGGTCAATAAGGGCTGCTGGAAACTCAGTTGCACACGGCCTATTGCGTTGGCTGGCAGTTCGCTGGCAGGCAAACTTTCCAAGCTGTGGATGTCTAAACGGCCGCTAATGCTTGCCACTTTGGCTTTGACCCATTGGTGACCATGCAAAGCCCAATACACGCGACCCGCCACCAAGGGCTCGTCATCCAACCAAGCAACGGTGACATCGAGTTGCTTGCTGGGTTGCAAACTGCTGTGGCCTGAAACCAACCAGTCGCCGCGTGACAAATCCACTTCCCGATCGAGCACAATGCCTGCGCTGTGTCCTGCGTTAACGGAAGTGGGCAGGCGTACTGCCGTCAACACTTCTTTCACAATGGCTTGCTGTCCGCTGGGGAAGACGCGTACCGCGTCACCTACTTGCGCGACGCCCGTTGCAACACGTCCCCAATAAACACGGCGTCCTTGGCTGGTGGTGGCACTGTCGTGGAACTTCTCGACCCATTGCACTGCAAAGGTGAGCTCTGCCTCTTCATCGCTGGGGGAGACTGGGACGTTTTCCAGCAGGCTAAGGAGGCTTGGTCCGCTGTAGCC
>CAMDIP010000104.1 GCA_945899335.1 Bordetella parapertussis | reverse complement strand
TTGTCACCAACCAAGACCACCGCCAAGCCGGGGTGCACACCTTGAGAGATAAGGGACTGGGTACGAGCTGCGAAATCAGCTCGCATTTGTTGCGAGAGGGCGTTGCCGTCGATGAGAATTGCTGACATTAGTTTTTAGCGTGTTGACCTAACGCTATTTTAAGCAAATCTGCAACGGTGTTGGCATTGAGTTTTTCCATGATGTTGGCACGGTGCGCTTCAACGGTTTTGATGCTGATGCCTAAGTCATCGGCAATTTGTTTGTTCAATCTGCCAGCCACAATGCGTTCAAGCACTTGGGCTTCACGGGTAGTGAGCTTAGACATGAGTGCATCACGGTTAGCAGCGGTTTGTGAGTCGTTGAAGGAGTCACGAGCTTGGTCAAGCATACGTTCAACCAAGCTAACCAATTCTTCTTCTTTGAACGGCTTTTGGATGAAATCCATTGCGCCTTTTTTCATGGTTGTCACAGCCATGGGCACATCGCCATGACCCGTGATGAAGACAATCGGCAAAGGCGACTTGCGCTCAACCAAGCGGTCTTGCAACTCTAGGCCGGATATGCCTGGCATTCGAATGTCGACGATCAAACACGCTACTTCGCGCGGGTCATAGCGACTTAAGAAATTTTCAGCGGAATCAAAACAGCGTACGCGGTAATCTTTACCTTCGAGCAACCACTGCAAGGAGTCACGCACGGCCTCATCGTCATCGACCACGTAGACATTGCCTTTTTTGGGGATCAAACTCATCTCAAGCTCCAAGGGGCCACTAAAGGCATTAAAGGGGTATCAAGCTTTTGCTGGCTGGCAGCCAAAATGAAAAACGACCCCCTACTATCAGTTTTCCATTGTAGATGTTCTCGGCTGTCATGCGGCCTTGGTGAGACTCGATGATGGTTCGGCACAAATTCAGGCCTATGCCCATGCCCTCGCTCTTGGTGGTGTAGAAGGCCTCAAACACGCGCTCCATGACTTCAGCTGTCATGCCAGAGCCGGAATCGCTGACAGAAAACTCCACCACGTCTTGGCCATCTACTTCTTTGGGGACCACTTGCAATTCGACATGGCGTTGGTTGAGGGGGCGCTGAGCGTGTTCAATGGCTTCGGCTGCGTTTTTCAATAGATTGATGAGTACTTGCTCAATCAATATGGGGTCGACATGCAATTTGGCTAAGCGATCAGAGACAAACAAACTGAGTTTGACTTGCCTGCGACGCAATTCGGTATCTGCAAGGTCAACCGCCTCTGCCACGATGGGAGCGACCAAAGAGTTGACGCGATTGGTTTCACTGCGTTTCACAAAACTTCGGATGCGCTGAATGATTTGCCCCGCACGTTGGGCTTGGCGTGAGGTTTTTTCGAGCGCGACCTTTAATTCGTCTTCGGTGATTTGCTTGCCCTGTAAGCGGGTCAACATACCGTTGCAGTAGTTAGCGATGGCCGTCAGGGGTTGGTTCAACTCGTGCGCGACGCTGGAAGCCATCTCGCCCATGGTGATCAAGCGACTGGCCGACTGAGCGCGTTCGGATTGCAAAGCAGCCTGCTCTTCGGCCAACCGTCTGGCAGTAATGTCGGTCGAGATGACCATCTGGGCGAGTCGACCATCAACCCAGTTGAAATAACGGGTTCGCACCTCTAACCACTTGTTCAACTCAGGGACATAGACCTCCGCATTTTCTGTGCGGGATTGGGTGAGGCTGTGGGTGGGCATGCCCACCATATCGTCCACGTTGTCTAAATTTTGGCTTTCATTCAGGGGCAGGGTGCCAGCTTGGCTTACCAACTCCAGGTGCCCCTTGCCTTGGTTACCAAACCATTGGCGATACAGTTTGTTGGCAAAAAGAAGTTCTGCGCTTCCCAAGGGCGAGACCGACACAGAGGCATCAAGCGCTTCTAGCACCGTGGTGAAGCGCTCATGCGAAGCAGAGAGCTGTTCACGAATTTTGTTGGGCTCGGTGATGTCGGTCATCGAGGTCATCCAGCCAGTTTGATGCCCCACCGCATCAATCAACGGCGAGACATACAGTCTGGCATCAAAAATACTGCCATTTTTTCGCCTAACTCGAATTTGAAAACCACTCAAGGTGGTGCGACCGTTAAGTTGATCGCTTAGCTTGATGCTGAGCATCTCGCGGTCTTCGTCAGGCCAATATGGAAATGGCGCGCCAGAGCCGACCAACTCAGCTTCGCTCCAGCCTGTCATTTGACAAAAAGCCGCGTTCACATAGGTGATGCGACCATTCATGTCCATGGCTCGCATACCGGTGAGCATTGAGTTTTCCATGGCGCGGCGAAAATTGGTTTCGGTGATCAAGGCTTGTTGCGCTTGCAAGCGTCTGCGGGTGTGTCGCCAAGTGCCAATCAACATCCATGTGGTCATGCCGCTGAGCAACATCACCAACCAAAAAAGACCGCTGCCGATCAGAACTTGCGAAGTGCGATAAGCCTGCGCACGAAGTTGCAAGCTGTTACCAATGGTGGAGATAGGCACGATGTATTCATAGGCCTTGGACTCCCAAGGAGAATATTCCCACAGCCCTGTGCGAGCTTTGATGCTTTGACCCGCCAGCATGGCATTGTTGCCATCCACCAAAGCAACCGCATGACGGGCGGTGATTTCTGCGGGAACGGTATACCTGAGCAAGCCATCAATGGAATATTCCACCATCACGACACCCTTGAATTGGGTGTTGTTGCTCATAGGAATGTGAAATTGAATTTGGGTTTCAGTTTGCCCCATTTTCTCCCTTGGTTTGAGGGTGATGGGAGGAGAAAAAATGGCTTGTCGAAGCTCTTTGGCCAAAGAGTAGGTGTCTTCGGTTTCTGTGTGTTCAAGCCAAGTGTCTTGACGGTGCAAATGCATCATGTCCAAACTGCTGCTGCTCACTTGTACTTTGACGCGACGGAACTCATCGACCCAAAGAATGGCATTGATTTCGGGGTATTGCTTGAGAAGGTCGGATGCCTGCTCATCAAACTCGGCGACGCTCAACTTTTCACCGCCAACGTCTCTTGCAAGTTGCATCATGTGCTCTTGCTGCTCCAGAAAATGCAGGCGCATTTTTTGGTTGGCGTATTCCAAATCGCGCTGAACGCTTTCTTGCTCACGCTCCATTTCCTCGTAGCGCAAGTAACCCACGCTGCTGATAATGGTCAAAAGAAAAATGGCGACCGCGGCTATCGGCGCCAACATGGCCACCCTGTCTTGTCGGTTGGGTGTTTGTTTTTTCCACCAAGCTACCCAGCGCCTGGTAAGGGGCTTGATCAGTTGGGAGATTTTTTGAAATTGCATCGTGCTTGAGTTTAGGGCACCATTACTTTGTAAAAACCCCTCAGAGGTCTCAATATTCCATATTGAGAAATTGCCAAGCACTATTTGAAATTATCATTGAGACGTGCGACACTTTCAGCAAGCAAAGCCCCATAAGGAGAGACACCATGGCTGCTCAACCAGATCCCCTGCGTACCTTCGCCTTGAATGACAGTGACAGCCAAGAAACGCGGGAGTGGATGGATGCACTTTCAGCGGTCATCGCCTCCGAAGGGCCAGAGCGAGCCCACTACCTGTTAGAGCAATTGCTGGAGCACGCCCGAGAAAACAGCATCGACATGCCATTTTCGGCCAACACGGGCTATGTCAACACCTTGGAGCCCGACCAGGAAGAGCGGTGTCCAGGCAATATTGAAATTGAAGAGCGTCTTCGTGCATATATGCGCTGGAACGCTATGGCCATGGTGGTCAAGGCCAATCGCCACAACCCCGCCGATGGCGGCGATTTGGGCGGCCATATCGGTTCGTTTGCTTCCTTGGCTCACATGTTTGGCGCTGGTTTCAACCATTTCTGGCACGCCGAAAACGAAAACCACGGCGGTGACTTGCTCTACATCCAAGGCCATGTGTCGCCCGGCGTCTATGCGCGTGCTTATTTAGAGGGCCGCCTGAGCGAAGAGCAGTTGCTCAACTTCCGCCAAGAAGTGGATGGCAAAGGCTTGTCCAGTTATCCCCACCCCAAACTCATGCCCGAGTTTTGGCAGTTCCCAACAGTCTCCATGGGCTTGGGGCCTTTGATGGCGATTTACCAAGCGCGGTTTTTGAAGTACCTTCATGCCCGAGGCATTGCCAATACCGAAAACCGCAAGGTCTGGGTGTTTTGCGGTGACGGCGAGATGGATGAGGTGGAATCTTTGGGCGCCATTGGTCTGGCCGCTCGCGAAAAACTCGACAACCTGATTTTTGTCATCAACTGCAATTTACAGCGTTTGGACGGCCCCGTGCGCGGCAACGGCAAGATCATCCAAGAGCTGGAGAGTGAGTTTCGAGGTGCAGGCTGGAATGTGCTCAAGCTGATTTGGGGCAGCAACTGGGACCCTTTGATCGCCCGTGACAAAGACGGCGCACTTCGTCGCATCATGATGGAAACGGTGGACGGCGACTACCAAGCTTTCAAAGCCAACGATGGCGCTTATGTGCGCAAGCATTTCTTTGGCCGCGACCCGCGCACCTTGGAGATGGTGGCCAAGTTAAGCGACGACGATATTTGGAATTTGCGCCGTGGCGGCCACGACCCGCAAAAGGTCTATGCCGCCTATGCCTCTGCAGTGAAGCACAAAGGTCAACCGTCGGTGTTGCTGATCAAAACTGTCAAAGGCTTTGGTATGGGCTCCTCCGGCGAGGGCAAAAACACCGTACACCAAACCAAGAAGCTGACCGACGAAGACATCAAAATCTTCCGTGACCGCTTCAATATCCCCATCCCAGACAGCGAGTTGTCCAAACTGCCTTTTTACAAGCCCGCTGACGACACGCCAGAGATGCGCTACTTGCACGAGCGCCGCAAAGCCTTGGGTGGCTATTTGCCGCACCGGCGCACCAAAGCCGATGAGCGCTTCACCGTGCCATCGATGGAGACATTCAAGGCCATCACCGAGCCTACGGTGGAGGGTAGAGAAATTTCCACCACCCAAGCCTATGTACGTTTTCTCACCCAGTTGTTGCGTGACCAAGCGCTGGGACCACGCGTGGTGCCTATTCTTGTGGACGAAGCCCGCACCTTCGGCATGGAAGGCTTGTTTCGACAAATCGGTATTTATAACCCTGATGGCCAGCTGTACACACCGGTCGACAAAGACCAAGTCATGTACTACAAGGAGGACAAAGCTGGTCAAATTTTGCAAGAGGGCATCAACGAAGCAGGTGGCATGAGCAGTTGGATCGCGGCGGCGACGTCTTACTCGACCAACAACCGCATCATGATCCCGTTCTACGTTTATTACTCGATGTTTGGCTTTCA
>CAMDIP010000103.1 GCA_945899335.1 Bordetella parapertussis | reverse complement strand
TTATGAACAATGACGGGGGATTGCTTCGCTGCGCTCGCAATGACGCCAATCGGGCAAAATGGGGGGATGTCTGAACGTGTGATCCCCCTGCTTGACCAGCGCAACCGCCCTGCCGTTGTCCCAGCTATTGCCATTGTGCCCAACGGTTTATTGGGCGACCAACGCGGTCGTCCCCTGCGCGACCTTCGCATCAGCGTCACCGATCGTTGCAACTTCCGCTGCAACTACTGCATGCCCAAGGAAGTGTTCAATAACGATTACAAATACCTGCCGCACTCATCGTTATTAAGCTTTGAAGAAATCACCCGCATCGCCTCGCTGTTTGTGGCGCACGGCGTGCAAAAGCTGCGCCTGACCGGTGGCGAACCGCTGCTGCGCAAAAACTTGGAAGTGCTGATTGAACAACTGGCAGCACTTCGCACCCCCGAAGGCAAGCCCCTTGACCTCACCCTCACCACCAACGGTTCGTTGCTGCGCCGAAAAGCGGCTAGCTTGAAGGCTGCAGGTTTGCAGCGTGTGACGGTCAGCTTGGACGGCCTGAACGACGACATCTTTCGCGCGATGAACGATGTGGACTTCCCCGTGGCCGATGTGCTGGACGGCATCGAAGCTGCCAAAGAAGCGGGTTTAGGGCTTGATGCCAAAGGCGGTTTCAGCGGCCTGAAGATCAATATGGTGGTGAAGAAAAGCACCAACTTGAGCGAGATCATCCCCATGGCCCGACATTTCCGAGGCAGCGGCATCACTTTGCGCTTCATCGAATACATGGATGTGGGTGAAACCAATGGCTGGCAAATGGATGAGGTACTGCCCTCGGCTGAACTCATCAAGCTGCTTCAAACCGAATTCCCGCTCGTGCCTCTTGAGGCCTCTGCGCCAGGCGAAACCGCGCAGCGCTGGGGCTATGCCAATGCACAAGGTGTGTTTGACCCTACCTTGGGCGAAGTCGGCGTCATCAGCAGCGTGACCCAAGCTTTTTGTGGCGACTGCAACCGCGCCCGCCTATCGACTGAAGGTCAGTTGTACCTGTGCTTGTTTGCAGCACAAGGTCACGACCTGCGCAGCCTCTTGCGAAATGGGGCCTCGGACGCTGACATTGCCTCAGCGATTGGCCTTATTTGGAACGAGCGCGATGACCGCTACTCGGAGTTACGCGGCCTGAACCTTCAGCCCCTGCCCGCGCCTGGCCAAAAGCGCGTCGAGATGAGCTACATCGGCGGCTGATGGTCGCGCCAACGCCTGACAACATCACTGGCTGGGTATTGGCTGGCGGTCAAGCTCAACGCATGGGCGGGGTAGACAAAGGCTTGCAACTCTTCCAAGACCAAGCATTGGCATTTCGCGCAGCAAAGCGCTTAGAGACCCAAGTCCACATTGTCAAACTCAATGCGAATCGTCATCTATCAGACTATGCAAGCTGGGGCTACGAGGTCTACGCCGACAGCTTGAGCGGCTATGCAGGACCCTTGGCAGGCATGCTGACAGGTTTGCAAAATTGCGATACCGAATGGTTGCTGTGCGTACCTTGCGACAGTCCTTTTTTTCCGCTGGATTTGGCTTACCGCCTTGGCATGGCGGTGGACGCAGAACAATCGTCAATGGCTGTTGCATGGGCGCCTGAGGTCAATGCACAGGGGGACACTGTTTGCCGACCCCAACCGGTGTTTTGCTTGCTGCACCTTTCTTTGCAAACAAGCCTGAGTGATTTTTTGCAAAGTGGGGGACGCAAGATTGACGCTTGGACCACGCAACACAAGAATGCGCGAATGGATTTCAACCTGCCTCACGATACTCGCCATTCGTTTGCCAACGCCAACACATGGCAGGAACTGAAGGGCTTGGAAGGCTAAGCGGTTTTGGCAGAAAGCGTGTCTTCCTCGAAGACCGTTTGAATCGGCCCTGGCGTTCCCTTGCGGGCGAACAAGGAGTACATGGTGGGCACCACAAAAATGGTCAGCACGGTACCCAAGGACATACCGCCCACAATCACCCAACCAATTTGCTGCCGGCTTTCTGAGCCAGCGCCAGTGGCCAATGCCAAGGGAATGGCGCCTAAAACCATGGCGCCAGTGGTCATCAAAATCGGACGTAAACGCAAGGTGGCAGATTTGTGAACAGCGTCTATGGCACTCATGCCCGTCATGCGCAATTGGTTGGCAAACTCCACAATCAAAATGCCGTGCTTGGTGATCAGCCCCACCAAGGTGATTAGCCCAATTTGGCTGTACACATTCAGGGTACTGCCCGTCCATTGCAAGGCCAACAAGGCACCCACCATCGACAAAGGCACCGAGAGCAAGATGACAAACGGGTCGACAAAACTCTCGAACTGCGCCGCCAACACCAAGAAAATGAATACCAAGGCCAAGACAAAAACGCCGGTCAGTGAACCTGAAGACTGCACGAACTCGCGCGAATTGCCATTGACATCGGTGGAATAACCCGTCTTAAGAACTTTGCCAGTGACTTCCTTCATGAAGCTCAGCGCCTGCCCCAAAGAATAGGTGGGTGCCAAATTGGCTGTGAAGGTGACGCTGCGCCGCTGTGCAAAGTGGTTGAGTTCACGCGGCACCACCACTTCCTTCATCTTGACCAAGGCCGACAAAGGCACCATGGTGTCAGCACGGCCTCGAACAAAAATCTTCTCCACATCCATGGGGGTGTTGCGGTTCTTGGCCTCGGTCTGAACCACCACGTCATATTTTTCTCCTTCGCGCTTGTATTGGGTCACGCTGCGCCCGCCCATGGCGGTTTCCACCGCACGGGCAATGACGTCGACAGGGATACCCAAATCAGCGGCACGCTCACGGTCAACCTCTAAGCTGATCTCGGGTTTGTTCAAGCGCAGGTCCACATCCAAGCTGACGATGCCGGGGTTTTTGGCTACTTCATCTTGAATGGTCTTGGTGACTTTGGCCAAGTTTTCATAGCTGTCGTTGGTCAACACCACAAAATTGAAAGGCCGCTCGCGAAAGGCTTGCCCCAAAGAAGGCGGCGTGATGGGAAAGGCCATTACGCCTGACATGCCACCCATGGCGGGCATCATTTCACGCGCCATGTCCAAGGTACTGCGTTTGCGTTCATCCCAGGGCAAAGCACCCAAAAACACCGCACCTTGGGCTACGGTGGGGTTGCCCACCACCGCAAAAAATTTATTGAACTCGCTGTATTTGCGGCCGATTTTTTCCAACATATTGACGTATTTTTGGGTGTAGTCCAGCGTCGCGCCGTCAGGTCCGTTGATGATGACCAAGATCACACCACGGTCTTCCATGGGCGCTAATTCGCTCTTGGCATTGATAAACAAATGGTAAGAGCCATAGGCCGCCAACAACATGACGCCCACCACCAACCAACGGCGTGAAAACTCGAAACCCCCAAAGCGCCAACCGGTCAGAGTCCAGCGCAATAAGTGGCCATAACCTCGGGTCAGCGAATCAAGCACCTGCCCCATGCCACGGTCAAATAACGAGGGGTTGGGGTTGTGTTTGAGAAGTTTGGAACACATCATGGGCGAAAGTGACAAAGCCACCACGCCCGAAACCATCACAGATCCGGCCAAGGCCAAGGCGAATTCGGCAAACAACCTGCCGGTACGCCCTGGGGTAAAGGCCAAGGGAGCGAATACCGCCACCAAGGTCAGTGTCATGGCAACCACTGCAAAGCCAATTTCGCGCACGCCCTTGATGGACGCGGCAAACGGCTCCATGCCCTCTTCGATGTAGCGGTAAATATTCTCCAGCACCACGATAGAGTCGTCGACCACCAAACCAATGGCCAAGACCAGCGCCAACAGGGTGAGCGAGTTGATGGAAAAGCCAAACAAGGCCATCAGCGCAAAAGTGCCGATCAGTGACACCGGAATTGTGATGAGCGGAATGATGGAGGCTCTGAGAGTTCGCAAAAATACAAAGATGACCAAAGAAACCAAGGCGGCTGCCTCGAAGATGGTTTTGAACACCGCTTCAATCGACTTTTCAATGAACACCGAAGAGTCGTTGGCGACTTCGATGTTCACGCCAGGGGGAAGGTTTTCCTTGATGCGCGGCATCATGGCGGTAATGGCTTTGCTCAGCTCCAAAGGGTTGGCGGTTGAGTTGCGAAGAACACCCAGCGCAATCGACTCGTTGCCGTTGTAGCGAACCGAAAACCGCTCCGCCAAGGGGCCTTGCTCTATGCGAGCCACGTCACTGAGTCGAATGGCCATGCCATTGACGTTGCGAATCACAATGTCTGCGAACTCCTCGGGCTTGCGTAAATCGGTGGCGGTGGTGATATTAAACTCTCGCATCTGGCTCTCTACCCTGCCAGCAGGCACCTCCACATTGGACTTGCGTAAAGCGTCCTCGACGTCTTGGGTGGTCAGGCGGTAGGCCGCAAGCCGGTCGGTATCAAGCCAAACCCGCATGGCGTATTTGCGCTCACCAAAAATACGCACATCGGCTACGCCAGGCGCGGTTTGCATCATTGGCTTGGCAATGCGGTTGGCCAAGTCGGTGAGTTGCAAGGTGTTCATGGTGTCCGAACTGAAGGACAACCAAATCACCGGTTGCGCATCTGCCTCCACCTTGGCGATGACGGGTTCGTCGATGCCCACGGGTAATCGTTGGCGAACGCGTGAGACTTTGTCGCGCACATCCGAGGCGGCGGCATCGGGATCACGCGTTAACAAAAATTTAACGGTGATTTGGCTTTGCTCTTGGCGGCTGATGGAGGTGATGACGTCCAAGCCCTCCACACCCGAAAGCGAGTCTTCCAGCACTTTGCTGACCTGCGACTCGACCACCGCGCTTGACGCACCCACGTAGCGGGTTTCCACCGTGACGGTGGGGTTGTCAATCTTGGGGTACTCGCGAATAACCAATCGGTTGAAAGACACCACGCCGACCAACACAATCAGCAAAGACAAGACGGTGGCAAATACCGGCCGGCGGATCGACAACTCTGGCAGTTGCATATCAGTTCCTAGACTCGGCGACACGCAAAGCGGTGCCATCTGTTTGCAGTCGATGCTGGCCAGCAACCACCACAGTGTCCTGGGCTGTCAAGCCAGACAAAATTTCAACCCGTCCAGGGTGGCGAGCGCCCAACTTGACCTCTGTACGCAAGGACACCAGCTTGGTGTCTGGCGGCAGGGGACCTGCATTAGTTACGGCTTCGGGCGGCACCGCACGAATCACAAATTGCTTGCCGCCCATGGGAACGATGGCCTCTTCAGGTATGGACAAAGCCTCGTTCTTGATCGCGAACAAAGCATTGACGCGGGCAAACATGCCGGGGCGCAAAGGACCCGCAGGCGTGAAT
>CAMDIP010000102.1 GCA_945899335.1 Bordetella parapertussis | reverse complement strand
CGGGCGCATGGCTTTGGGCAAATCTTGCAGCTGCATGGGAAGGGGAAAGGTCAAGAGCATGGAGGGTTTAAACGAGTCTCATCATCGCGGCCGTCCAAGGGTGCGCCAAGTGCACCAAGCCCGCTGGGTAATGTGATCCATGGCCTTTCTACAATAGATTCAGTTTACAAAAGACCCACATGCAAGCAACCCCCACGATTCAAGCCGGCTCGTTTCTCACTTTGCACTACCGTCTCAGCGGCCCGCAAGGCGACATCATCAACACTTTTGGGGGTCCTGCTGCCACCTTGACGATGGGAAACGCCGAGTTGGCGCCCGCCATCGAGGCTCGCTTGCTGGGCTTAGCTGAAGGTGAACATGTTTCCTTTGACATGGCGGCAGGCGAAGCATTTGGTGAGCGTAACCCCGATATGTTGCAATGGGTGCCTAAGCAGTTGCTGTCAACCTTTGGCGACGCAGATGCTTCCTACTTGTTGGGCGAGGTGGTGGAGTTTCCCGCACCGAACAACGAAGGCAAGTACGCAGGTGCAGTCGTGCAAATAGGCGAGGATGCAATTTTGTTTGATTTCAACCATCCACTGGCGGGGCAAGCCGTCAGTTTGGAAGTCCAAGTGATAGGGGTGCTGTGAATGACTGATTTGCAAGAAATTTTGTTGGCCGAACCGCGAGGCTTTTGTGCTGGCGTGGACCGTGCTATCGATATCGTCGAGCACGCTTTGACCAAATTTGGTTCGCCCATTTATGTGCGCCACGAGATTGTGCACAACACCCATGTGGTCGACGACTTGCGTTCGCGTGGAGCCATCTTCATAGAAGACTTGAACGATGTGCCAGAAGGTGCAACCCTGGTGTTCAGTGCCCACGGTGTTCCCAAAGAAGTCGAGTACGAAGCAGTGCGCCGGGGTTTTCGCATCTTTGATGCCACCTGTCCGCTGGTCACCAAGGTGCATGTGGAAGTCGCCAAGCTGCACAAAGAAGGCTATGAATTCATCATGATCGGCCACAAAGGGCACCCCGAGGTGGAAGGCACCATGGGGCAACTCCCCAACGGCATCCATTTGGTGGAAGACGCAGATGACGTGTGGAAGGTCAATCCTGGGCAAACCAGCTTGTTGGCCGTGGTGACGCAAACCACCCTCAGTGTGGACGACGCCGCAGAGATCATGACGGCTGTGAAAAAGCGCTTTCCGCAGGTACGTGAACCCAAGCAGCAAGACATTTGCTATGCCACCCAAAACCGACAAGACGCTATCAAGGTCTTGAGCCCGCAGGTGGATGTGGTGATAGTGGTGGGCAGCCCCAGCAGCTCCAACAGCAACCGCTTGCGTGACGTGGCCGCAAAATACGGCACTCCCAGTTACATGGTTGACCATGCAGGTGAACTTGACTCGGCTTGGCTGGAAGGCAAGCAGCGCATAGGCTTGACGGCTGGCGCGTCTGCCCCAGATATCTTGGTGCAGCAAGTCATCAGTCGCCTGCGTGAGTTGGGGGCCACGTCTGTGCGTACCCTCGATGGGGTGCAAGAAACGGTGAAGTTTCCCTTGCCCAAGGGCTTGCGAAACGACTGACGCCCTAGGCTCTCTACAATCCACCCATGCTAGATATCGCTTTACTCCGCAGAGACCTCCCCCAAGTGGTGGCTCGCCTGCAAACCCGCAAGAACCCCCAGCCATTTTTAGATGTGGATCAATTTCAAGCGCTGGAAAACGAACGAAAAACTCTGCAAACCCGCACTGAGGCATTACAAGCCAAGCGCAACAGCTTGTCCAAAGAGGTCGGTCAGCGCAAAGCCAAAGGCGAATCGGCTGACGACATCATGGCCGAGGTCGGGCAACTCAAAGACGAGCTTGACGCCTCTGCCATAAAGTTAGATGTTTTGCAAAGTGAGTTAAACCAACTGCTTTTGGCTGTACCCAATTTGCCGCAAGACAGCGTGCCTGTGGGCAGCGATGAGCATGGCAATGTGGAGTTACGCCGTTGGAGTCCCACAGGCACAGAGCCCACGCCCCTTGGCTTCACCCCCAAAGACCATGTCGATTTAGGTGAGCCTTTGGGCTTAGATTTTGAAATGGGCGTCAAATTGTCCGGCTCGCGCTTTGCAGTGATGCAAGGTCAAATTGCCCGCTTGCACCGCGCTTTGGCGCAATTCATGTTGGATGTGCAAACCCAAGAGCATGGCTATACCGAGTGCTACACGCCTTACATCGTCAACGCCGACAGTTTGCGTGGCACGGGCCAGTTGCCCAAGTTTGAGGAAGATTTGTTTGCTGCCAAAAAAGGCGGTCAAGACGGCGACACAGATGGTCAAGCGCTGTACTTGATTCCCACCAGCGAAGTCCCTTTGACCAATTTTGTGCGTGACAAGGTGCTGGCTGAAAGCGAGTTGCCGCTGAAACTCACCGCGCACACCCCGTGTTTTCGCTCTGAAGCGGGTAGCCACGGCCGCGATACTCGCGGCATGATTCGCCAACACCAGTTTGACAAAGTTGAGATGGTGCAAATCGTGCATCCCGACCACAGCAATGTTGCCTTGGAAGAAATGACCGGCCACGCTGAAGCGATTTTGCAAAAGCTGGGTTTACCTTACCGCGTGATGGCTTTGTGTACCGCCGACATGGGTTTTGGTGCCGCACGTACCCACGATTTGGAAGTGTGGTTGCCTGCGCAAAACACCTACCGCGAAATCAGTTCATGCTCCAACTGCGAAACCTTTCAGTCGCGCCGTATGCAAGCACGTTTTAAAAACGCGCAAGGCAAAAACGAGTTGGTCCATACTTTGAACGGCTCTGGTTTGGCGGTAGGCCGTACCTTGGTCGCAGTGCTAGAAAACTACCAACAAGCTGATGGCAGTGTGGTCGTTCCAGAGGTTCTTCGTCCCTATATGGGCAATGTTCAGCGTCTTTCACCTTAAACCCTTTAAAGGACTTCTCATGCGCTTTTTACCCGTTGTTGTAAGTGCGGTTTTGCTGACGCTGGTGGCTTGCGCCAATATGCCCATGGGGGCAGGCAGAACGTCTTCCAGCGTGGATATGTCAGGGGCAGATTTGCTGGGGCAAACCCAGTTGCCGCCAGGCGCTCGTATCTTGCATGAGCAGTCTCTGGTGATTGGTACCGGGGAAAACTGGGTCGGCCGTGTGGTGATGGATTCAGCCCGCGACACCACCTCTGCCTACAGCTATTTCCTAGAAAACTACCCCAGCCAAGGCTGGACATTGTTGTCAGCCATTCGAGCCAAGTCCAGTGTGCTGGTGTTTAACAAAGGCGAGCGCAATGTCACCATTGAAATCCAAGAAGGCAATCCCTTGGCCGGTGGCTCGGCTATGGTGATTTTGACCCTGGCACCGCGCAGTGCCAATGTGGCGTCTCCCGCTGCCGCAGTTAAAAAACCTGTACCTGTAGAGGACGCGGTTCCTACCAAGCCTTGAAGCTTTAAAATTTCAGCCCTATCGACAGTCAGGAAAGATGGCAGAGTGGTCGAATGCACCGGATTCGAAATCCGGCGTACAGGTTTACCTGTACCGAGGGTTCGAATCCCTCTCTTTCCGCCAATTAGTCAATGAACACAATACTTTTTGAGTTGAATGAACGGCATGTTTGTCTCTGACAATTGATTTATCAATAAAAAATACTGATAAACCCTAGTAGGGGTATTCCCTGAAAAAAATTTTTATCTTGATAAAATTTTAATAAGGCGATGTTGCCTTTTTTTCTTAAGGAATACCTAGTGAGCTTTACTAAAATTTCTGCCATCACTTTGGCAGTCTCAGCTTTGGTTGCTACTTCTGCATTTGGCCAAGACAAAAACTTGTCCACCTTGCAACGCATGGGCAACACAGACACCAATATGAACATTCCTACCGTCCCTCAGGAAGGTAAAAATGCCGATGCCATTCGTGCTAACTTGAAGAAAGTCAAGTTGCCTGAAGGTTTCAAAATTGATCTGTACGCTGTCGTTCCAGATGCACGTTATATGGCAGTGGCTCCATCCACCAACATGCTGTTCGTCGGTACACGCAAAACCACCGTTTGGGCCGTGACCAACCGCAACAACGGTGATGCAGCTACCGAAGTTAAGCCTTTCGCACCCGCCATCAAATTCAGCAACCCCAACGGCGTTTGCTTTACCAAAGACGGTTTCTTGGTTGTGGCTGAATCCAACCGCATGTTGCACTTCCCTGCCGCTGAATACTTCTATGAAGGTCCAGATGTTGCAGTTGGCGTGGTCGTGCCTGAAGGCAAGATGATCCCCGTGGAAGAGCAATCTTTCAACCACACAGGTCGCGTTTGTAAAATTGCCAACGACGGCAAAATCTACGTGACATTGGGCCAGCCCTACAACGTTCAGCCCAAAGAAAAAGTCGCTTTGTATGATGAAGTCGGTATTGGCGGCGTGATCCGCTACGACGGCATTGACGGCACAGGCCGCATGGTTTACTCCAAAGGCATGCGTAACCCCGCTGGTATCACCATTGGACCAAAGGGCGACATCTGGACAACCGACAACCAAGTTGACGGTCTGGGTGACGACATTCCTCCCGGCGAGTTGAACAAGCTGACCAAGGCAGGCGAACACTTCGGTTTCCCCTTCTACAACGGCAAGTTCAAAGTTGCTGGTTCTGCTGCAGCACCTGACCTGAAGGACATGAAAGAGCCAGCCGGCATGATCTCTCCTCAAGTCGAGTTCCCTGCTCACCAAGCTCAGTTGGGCGTAGCTCACTACACTGGCAAGGCTTTCCCTGCTAAGTACCAAGGTGGTTTGTTTGTGGCTGCCCACGGTTCATGGAACCGCAGCACTCCCAGCGGTTACCTGCTCAACTTCATTCCTGTCAAGGCCGATGGCAATGCAGGACCTGCAGAAGTGTTTGCTGATGGTTTCTTGGACAAGACGACCAACCGTGCGCTGGCTCGCCCTGTTGACGTGGCCAATTTGCCTGACGGCTCCATCCTGGTGTCTGACGACTACGCCGGTGCGATTTACCGCATCAGCTACACCGGTCAGTAATCTGGTTTGATTCCCGGGCCTTGTGCCCGTGGTCAGTAACTGTCTAGCGGGGTCTCTCACGAGACCCCGCTTTTTTACAATAGAAAAATGAAAAAATTTGTATTTGTATTTACGCTTTGTGCCTTCAATAGTTTTGCCAACGAGGTGGCCGACGGCCGCGCCAAAGCCGATGCTGCCTGCGCCCTGTGTCATGGAGCGAACGGTATTGCCGGCATGCCCAGCGCCCCCAACCTCGCCGGGCAACAAGCCATTTACCTCAGCGAACAGCTGAAGAACTACCGCAGTGGCAAACGCCACCATGAGGTGATGGGCGTGATTGCTAAATC
>CAMDIP010000101.1 GCA_945899335.1 Bordetella parapertussis | reverse complement strand
CGCTTCGCGGGCAGGTTTGAGCCACTCGCGGGCATCGAATTTATCGGGGTTTTCGGCCAAAAATTTGCGTACTGCCGCCGTCATCGCCAAGCGGATGTCGGTGTCAATATTGATTTTTCGCACACCAAACTGAATAGCTTTTTGAATTTCAGACACAGGCACGCCAAAGGTTTGTTTCATTTGCCCGCCAAATTGATTGATTGTGGCCAGCAGGTCTTGCGGCACGCTGCTAGAACCGTGCATCACCAAATGCGTGTTTGGGATGCGTTGGTGAATGGCTTTGATGCGGTCGATCGCCAAAATATCACCCGTGGGTTCACGGGTGAACTTGTAAGCGCCGTGGCTGGTGCCAATGGCAATCGCCAAAGCGTCAAGTTGCGTGGCTTGCACAAACTGCGCTGCTTCTTCGGGGTCGGTGAGCAACTGCTCACGCGTCATGGTGGCGTCTGTGCCGTGGCCGTCTTCTTTGTCGCCCGTCATGGTCTCCAAAGAACCCAAGCAACCCAGTTCACCCTCCACGGTGATACCCAGTTTGTGCGCCAAGTTCACCACTTCGCGCGTGACGTTCACGTTGTAGTCAAAGCTGGCAATGGTTTTGCCATCGGCCTCTAAGCTGCCGTCCATCATCACCGAGGAGAAGCCCAAGTTGATGGCGCCTTGGCAAACCGCTGGGCTTTGGCCATGGTCTTGGTGCATCACCAAAGGCACATGGGGATAGGCTTCAACCGCGGCTTGAATCAGGTGCTTGATGAAGGACTCGCCTGCGTATTTGCGAGCGCCGGCACTGGCTTGCAAGATGACGGGAGCGCCGACCTCATCGGCTGCCGACATCACGGCTTGCACCTGCTCTAAATTATTCACATTGAAAGCGGGTATGCCGTACTGGTGCTCAGCCGCATGGTCGAGCAGTTCGCGCATAGAAACCAATGCCATGGTTTTTCCTTAACGAGATAAAAAGAAGAATTTTAAAAGCACAGCCAGAAAGCGCGAAGACATTTAAGCGACGCGGCAAATTTTCAGCATATTGGTGCCGCCAGGCGAGCCCATCGGTTCGCCGCAGGTAATGGCGTAAACATCGCCAACGTCCACAATACCACGGTCTTTCAAGTGCGTTTCGGCCTGCGCCAGCGCGGTGTCGCGGTCGGTGCTGGTGTCCATCAGCAAAGCCCGCACATTACGGTAAAGCGCCATGCGTCTTTGGGTGGTGACTTTGGTGGTCAAAGCGTAGATGGGAATGCGTATGTGGTGCCGGCTCATCCACAGTGGGGTGGAGCCCGACTCTGTGAGCGCCACGATGGCTTTGGCGCCAAGGTGGTGGGCGGTAAAGAGTGCCCCCATCGCAATGGTCTGGTCGATGAAGGCAAAGGTCTTGCCTTTAAAGTCGTTGTCGAGAACAGTTTCTTCCGCTTCTTCCGCGGCAAGGCAAATTTGCGCCATTTGCTGCACCGTTTCCAGCGGGTATTTGCCCACCGCTGTCTCCGCACTCAGCATGACGGCATCGGTGCCGTCGAGCACCGCATTGGCCACATCACTCACCTCGGCGCGGGTGGGCACGGGGTTGGTGATCATGCTCTCCATCATCTGGGTGGCCGTGATGGCGACTTTGTCCATTTCTCGCGCCATTTTGATCATGCGTTTTTGCAGCGCTGGCACCGCGGCGTTACCCACCTCGACGGCCAAGTCGCCACGCGCAACCATGATGCCGTCGCTGGCGGCCAAAATTTCTTCCAAATGTGGAATGGCCTCAAAGCGTTCGATCTTGGCAATCAGCCCAGGCTTATGCTTGAAAGGCTCGGCAGCTACATTGCACAACTGGCGCGCCATCTCCATGTCTGTCGCGCTTTTGGGGAAGCTCACCGCCACGTAGTCAGCTTGGAAGGCCATGGCGGTTTTGATGTCCTCCATGTCTTTGGCGGTAAGCGCTGGTGCCGTCAAACCGCCGCCTTGTTTGTTGATGCCTTTGTTGTTGGACAGCTCGCCGCCCATCTTCACTGTGGTGTGTACTTGCTCGCCTTTGACGACGTCAACGGTAAGCACAATCAAGCCATCGTTGAGCAGCAGCAAGTCGCCGGCTTTAACGTCTCGTGGCAGTTCTTTGTAGTCCAAACCCACCCCTTGCAAGTCACCAAGTTCAGCGCGCGATGCATCAAGCACAAACTTGGCACCCGCCTCCAACATTACCTTGCCTTGGACGAACTTGCCAACGCGGATCTTGGGGCCTTGCAAATCGGCCATGATCGCCACCACCCTGCCTGCACGGTGCGCAGCCTCACGTACCAGTTTGGCGCGGTCAATATGGTCTTGCGCCACGCCGTGGCTGAAGTTCAAGCGCACCACATTCACGCCTGCTCGGATCATGTTTTCAAGCAAGACAGGGTCGCTGGATGCGGGGCCAAGGGTGGCAACGATTTTGGTAGCGTGTTTAGGCATAAAGGGTCTCGTGTGGATGGCCGGCGCATTCTCCCATGAGGTTAAAGCGGCGCACACAAAAATCGAAAGTGTGGCGCACACCGCCGGGGCAAACCCAACTCTACATTGAAGCCATGAACGATTTTTCTACCCCTCCTTCTTCCCTGCTGGATGGTCTGGCCCCAGACTGTTTGCGTACGCTCGCCTTGCAAGGGCAGGTGCGGCACTACCGCAAAAACACCTTGCTCATACAAGAAGGCGATGTTGGCACCCAAATGTATGTGGTGCTCAACGGCAGCTTGCGCGAATTCGCCATGTCGCAAGACAGCAAGCCGCGCGAAATCACCTTGTCCATGGCCGGTCGAGGCGAATTATTGGGTTTGCTGGCCTTGGAGGGGGGACAGCATTGCTCAAGCGTCATCACCTTGGGGCCCGCGGTCTGTGCCGTGGTCAGCGCAGAAAGCGTTCGGGTGTTGCTCCAGTACGACCCCCGTTTGGCCATGGCTTTGCTGCAGCGGGCCTTGCAGCGCTTGCGTTTGGCCACCCAAACCACCTGTTTGGCCTTGTTTTCTGACGCTTACAGCCGCCTCAGCGCTTTGCTGCAAAGGCAGCACGCGTCTGAAATCGCGCAAGCCCCAAACCCTGCTCCCATGACTCACGCCCAAATGGCGCAGCACATTGGCTGCAGCCGCGAAATGGTCAGCCGCATCATGAAAGAGCTGGTCCAAGGGGGCTATGTGGTGCGCGAACCCGACAGACAATACAGGGTTTGCCGGCGTTTGCCCATGCGATGGTAAGGGTAAGTTACAAAAAAGGGTCAGTCGTTACAATCTGGTGATATGACTACCAAAGAACAACCCATTCCTCTCAATGAGCCCATGCCCCACCGCAAGGTGATCCGTGAGTGGCTGATCCCCTTGTCTAACCGCGTCACCGCCCGCGCGTTGCTGCTGTTGCTGGTTGATTTCGCTGTTTGGGGCGCATTTCTTACTGGAACCGTGTATTTCGAGGCTGTTTGGGCCAAGTTGCTGTGTGGTGTGGCCATGGGTTTTACCATCGGTCGTTTGTTCATCATTGGCCACGATGCTTGTCATCAAAGCCTGACCCCCCACCGCGGCCTGAACAAATGGGTGGGTCGCATCGCCTTTTTGCCCTCGCTCACCACCTTCAGCCTGTGGGACATTGGCCACAATGTGGTGCACCACGGATACACCAACCTCAAAGGTTTCGACTTCGTTTGGGCGCCCCTGACCCAAGAAGAGTTTGCCAAGCTGTCTTGGATGGGCCGTTTGCTCGACCGCGCTTACCGCAGCGGTTGGGCACCTGGCCTTTACTACATGATCGAAATTTGGTGGAAAAAAATGGTTTTCCCCACCGCTAAAGAAATGCCTACCCGTCGTTCCATCTTCGTGAAAGACAGCTTGCTCATCAGCGCCTTTGCCTTGGTTTGGGTGGCTGGCATGGTGGTGGCTGCCATTGCCACCGAGCAGTCAGTTGCTTTGGTGCTCTTGTGCAGTGTGGTGGTGCCGTTTTTGTTTTGGTGCGCCATGATTGGTTTTGTGGTTTATGTGCACCACACCCATGTCAAAGTCTCTTGGCACGATGACCGCAGCGCTTGGGCCAAAGCCCAGCCTTTTGTCTCCACCACTGTGCACCTGACCTTTCCCCTGAAGATTGGCGCTTTGATGCACCACATCATGGAACACACGGCCCACCATGTGGACATGAGCATTCCTCTTTACCACCTCAAGCAAGCGCAGGCCAAACTTGAAACCTTGTTGCCTGGGCGCATCATCGTTCAGCCTTTCTCTTGGCGTTGGTACTTTCAAACCGCACGCGACTGCAAGCTGTATGACTTCACTCGCCAATGCTGGACCGACTACAAAGGGCGCGCCACCAGCCAGCCAGCGATGAAACCGGCCTGATGACGCTTGCGCTGCGCTTTGCGCTGGTATGTTTCTCCTTGCTGGGCGCCTCTCTTCAAACATTGGCGCAAGAGCCAGCAACTTCAGCGCGCAGCCATGTCACAGTCTGCGCTGAGGCGGCCAGCAGCTATGCGGAGTCAACCGAGGCCTACAGCGACGCTATCAAACTGCTGACGTACGAAAGTCGCAACAACCCCGTTGAGCAAACCGAGCGTTTAGACAAACTCAAACCCCGTCACGAGGCTTTCAAGCAAACCGCTTTGGCCCAAGAGCAAGAGCGTCGCCAAAGCCGTTCTTTCAGTGCACAAGACTTGTCGTCAGACACCCAGATCAAAACATGGGTGATCGACCATTTGCTTGACTTTGCTACCGACAAATACGGTCAAGACAAATTGTTTTTCAAGTTTTATATTGTTAACCGCTGCAAAAAGCAGTTCGCCCCTTAAGCCAAAGATTGCTTCGGGGCTAGGCCCCCTCGCAATGACGACTCAAGCTCGCTTCATCAATATCTCAAACGCGGGCAGGGTTTTGCCCTCGAGCACCTCGAGGAAAGCGCCGCCGCCCGTGGAGATGTAGCCGATCTTCGACTCAATGCCGTATTTGGCAATGGCAGCCAATGTATCGCCGCCGCCGGCGATGCTGAAGGCGTCAGAGTCGGCAATCGCATGGGCTACCACCTTGGTGCCGTTCTCGAAAGCATCGAACTCGAACACACCCATGGGGCCGTTCCAAACAATGGTGCCGGCCGACTTGAGCTGCGCTGCCAAGCGCTGCGCGGTCTCAGGGCCAATGTCCAAAATCAAATCGTCGTCGGCCACCTCCGTGGCTTTTTTCACGGTGGCTGGCGCCTTGGCACCAAAGCTTTTGGCACAGACCACGTCGGTGGGGATGGGAACTTCGGCGCCACGTGCCTTCATCGCGGCGATCACCGCCTTGGCCTCGCCCAGCAAGTCGGGCTCTGCCAAGGACTTGCCAATCTTCAAACCCGCCGCCAGCATGAA
>CAMDIP010000100.1 GCA_945899335.1 Bordetella parapertussis | reverse complement strand
CGGTGGTCTTCCATGGACACCATCATGGCGCGTTGTATGCGCTCTGGCACATTGGTGGGACCGGGGACAAACAGGAAATTACGACCAGCCATAGCGAGCTCCTTCAATTGTTTAAAAAAATATCGACCTATTCTTCAAGGATGCAAAACACTTGCGCCATACACAGGGAATGGCGCGACCAACTCAGCGACCTTGGCACGCGCCTTGGCGATATGCTGAGCGTCGTCAGGCGCTTCCAGCACATCCGCAATCAGATGCGCGGTCATGCGCGCCTGTTCTTGGCCAAAGCCACGCGTGGTCATGGCAGGTGTTCCCAAACGAATGCCGCTGGTGACCATGGGTTTTTCAGGGTCGTTGGGAATGCCGTTTTTGTTGCAGGTGATGTGGGCATGACCCAAAGCAATTTCGGCAGCTTTACCCGTGATGCCTTTGGCGCGCAAATCGACCAACATCACATGGCTTTCGGTGCGGCCACTGACGATGCGCAAACCCCGCTCGACCAAGGTTTTGGCCAAGGTGTCTGCATTCAACAAGACCTGCTGTTGGTAGGCCTTAAAGGCGGGTTGCAAGGCTTCATGAAAGGCTGTGGCCTTGCCTGCGATGACATGCATCAAGGGTCCGCCTTGCATGCCGGGGAAAACCGCGCTGTTGATTTTTTTCGACATCTCTTCGCTGTTGGTCAAGATGATGCCGCCACGGGGTCCGCGCAAACTTTTGTGGGTTGTCGACGTGACCACATCGGCATAGGGTACCGGGTTGGGGTATGCGCCACCAGCGATCAAGCCGGAGTAATGGGCCATGTCCACCATCAAGTAAGCCCCAATACTTTTGGCCACTTGTGCAAACTTTTCCCAATCAATCTTCAACGAGTAGGCCGATGCGCCAGCGATGATCAACTTGGGCTTGTGGGTGTGCGCCATTTTCTCCATGGCGTCGTAGTCAATTTCTTCGGCCGCATTCAGACCGTAACTCACGACATTGAACCATTTGCCACTCATGTTCAGGTGCATGCCATGGGTCAAGTGACCGCCTTCTGCCAAGCTCATGCCCATGATGGTGTCGCCGGGTTGCAGCAAAGCCAAGAACACCGCTTGATTGGCTTGCGATCCGGAGTTGGCCTGCACATTGGCGAAATTTGCACCGTAAAGCTCTTTGAGTCGGTCAATACAAAGTTGTTCTACGATGTCGACAAATTCACAACCGCCGTAGTAACGTTTGCCAGGGTAACCCTCGGCGTATTTATTGGTCAGGACCGAACCTTGCAGTCGCATGACTGCAGGACTGGTGTAGTTTTCAGAGGCAATCAGTTCAATGTGTTGCTCTTGGCGGGCGGCCTCTTGCAACACTGCTGACCACAACTGTGGGTCGCTTTGAGACACATCTGAGTGATCAGGGAAGGACATCTTTGCGGGGGAAGTTTTGGTCAGCATGGTTGTTTTTCAAAAAAATTAAAATGAAAATTTTACAATTTAAGAGTAACGACCTGCCATAGCGTCAAGAGAAACCACTTTAATACTGGCGGCTTTGCCTGCACAGCCAAAGGCCTCAAACCGTGCTTTGCAAATGCCCTTGGCAGCTTTGCGCGCAGCGATCAAGGCCTTGCGTGGATCAAACTCACTGCGGTCTTGCGCAAAAGATTGGCGCATCGCGCCAGTCATGGCCAAGCGGATGTCGGTATCAATGTTCACCTTGCGCACACCCGAACGGATGCCGCGTTGAATTTCTTCCACGGGGACGCCATAGGTTTCTTTGATGTCACCACCAAACTCGCGGATGATGGCCAACCATTCTTGCGGCACGCTGCTTGAACCGTGCATGACCAAATGTGTGTTGGGAATGCTTTGGTGGATCGCCACGATTTGGTCCATGGCCAAAATATCGCCTGTGGGTTTGCGGGTGAATTTATAAGCACCGTGGCTGGTGCCAATCGCTATTGCCAAGGCATCGACACCGGTGCGCTCGACAAAGTCTTTGGCTTGCACCGGGTCAGTGAGCAGCATGTCGTGGGTGAGTTTGCCCACAGCACCAATGCCGTCTTCTTCACCGGCCTCGCCGGTTTCCAATGAGCCCAAGCAACCCAGTTCGCCTTCCACCGACACACCTACAGAATGCGCCATTTCGCACACGCGGCGCGTGACATCGATGTTGTATTCATAAGAAGAAGGCGTTTTGCCATCTTGCATGAGCGAGCCGTCCATCATCACGCTGGAAAAGCCTGAGCGAATCGACTGCTGACACACGGCGGGTGACACGCCATGGTCTTGGTGCATCACCACCGGAATGTCGGGATGGGTTTCGATGGCTGCCAACACCAAATGACGCAAATAGGCTTCGCCCGCGTATTTGCGCGCACCCGCAGACGCTTGCAAGATCACAGGGCTGTCAGTCTCCTGCGCCGCTTCCATGATGGCTTGTACTTGTTCGAGGTTGTTGACATTGAAAGCGGGTATGCCATAGCCATGCTCGGCAGCATGGTCTAACAATTGGCGAAGGGACACGAGGGCCATGAATTTCTCCAGTTAAAAATACGGGGTGGCCTTCAGGCCTTTTTCTTGCGTTCCATCATGCGCCACACGAACGGCGTGAAGATGAGTTGCATGGCGAGTTCCATCTTGCCGCCGGGAACCACCACAGTGTTGGCGCGAGACATGAAGGAGTCGGGGATCATGTTGAGAAGGTAAGGAAAGTCGATGCCTTTGGGGTTGGCAAAACGAATCACCACAAAACTTTCATCCGGCGCGGGAATTTCTCGCGCGATGAAGGGGTTAGAGGTGTCCACGCAAGGAACACGCTGAAAGTTCACATGGGTGTGTGCAAACTGTGGGCAGATGTAATTCACATAGTCGGGCATGCGACGCAGAATGGTGTCAGTCACCGCTTCTGTGGAATAGCCGCGCTTGGATTTGTCGCGCCACAGTTTTTGTATCCACTCGAGGTTGATGACGGGCACCACGCCGATCAGCAAATCGGGATGCTGGGCAATATTGACCTCGGGTGTGACCACCGCGCCGTGAAGGCCTTCATAAAACAGCAAATCGGTGCCGCTGGGCACATCTTCCCAAGGCGTGAAAGTGCCAGGGTCTTGTTTGTAGGGTGCGGCCTCTTCGTTGTCGTGCAAGTATTTGCGCCGTTTGCCTGTGCCCGTTTCGCCATAGGCGCGAAACAAGGTTTCAAGCTCTGAGAACAAATTGGTCGTCGGTCCAAAGTGGCTGAAATTTTTGTCGCCCTGCTTTTCGGCATCGGCGGCTTTCTTGCGCATTTCCAAACGGTCATAGCGGTGAAAACTGTCGCCTTCGATAATCGCAGCACTTACCTTTTCACGCCGAAAAATGTTCTCGAACGTGCGCGTCACCGAGGTGGTGCCGGCACCTGATGAACCGGTGATGGCAATGATGGGGTGTTTAACGGACATGGTTTTCTTTCAATCAATCAGGGACAAAGCACTAGGCCCTGAAGAGCGTGCGCTCGGCGAACAAGGGGTTATCGATTTCACGCGGAACTGGTTCGCTGTGGTAGCGCTCAATGCGCTCAACTTCATTTTTAGAGCCAAACACCAAGCCAATGCGTTGGTGCAAACTTGTGGGCTTGACGCTCAACATGGGTTCACGCCCTGTGCTGGCGCGACCTCCCGCTTGCTCCATGATCATGCCGATGGGGTTGGCTTCGTAAAGCAAGCGCAAACGGCCAGGCTTGCTGGGGTCTTTAGAGTCGCGGGGGTACATGAAGACGCCGCCGCGCATCAAGATACGGTGCGCTTCAGCCACCATGGATGCAATCCAACGCATATTGAAGTCTTTGCCACGCTCACCCGATTTGCCAGCCAAGCATTCGTCTACATAGCGCTTGATGGGTGGCTCCCAAAAGCGACTGTTGGAGGCATTGATGGCAAATTCTTGGGTGTCAGCAGGTACTTGCAACTTGGGGTGGGTCAGCATGAACTCGCCCAGGTTGGGTTCGAGTGTGAAAGCGGATACCCCATTGCCCACGGTCAGTACCAGCATGGTGGTGGGGCCGTAGAGCGCATAGCCTGCCGCCAATTGCGTCGCACCTGTTTGTAAAAAATCTGCTTCGACCAAATCGCGGCCGCTGTCGATGGCGTCTTGCGGTGCTCGCAGAATGGAAAAGATGCTGCCCACAGACACATTCACATCGATATTGGACGATCCATCCAAGGGGTCAAACACCAACAGGTATTTCCCACGCGGGTACTTGCCAGGAATTTGGTAGGGATCGGTCATTTCCTCTGAGGCCATACCGGCCAAATGACCCGCCCATTCATTCACGCGAATAAACAGGTCATTGCTCAGCACATCGAGCTTCTTCTGTGTTTCACCCTGCACATTGACCGCGCCGCCTTCTTGTGCGGCATGGTCACCGTACAAGCCGCCAAGCTCGCCCATGGCAACCGCTCTTGCGATGGCTTTGCAAGCCAAGGCCACATCCAAAATCAAAGCATTGAATTCGCCTTTGGAGTCCGGAAATCGACGGCGTTCTTCAATCAGGTATTGGGTCAGGGTGGTGCGTTGACGTAAGGGCATGATGCCTCCATGGTGTGTTTATGCTTGATGCCAAGTGCGCAACTGCTCAACACTGACGCCTTCTAAATTCGGCAATACCCGCAACGCTCCCGTGAAGTCGTGATGTGATGTGAAATTATTGGGCGTGATGATGGTTTTGATTCCTGCTGCGACAGCCGCACGCAAGCCATTGGAAGAGTCTTCCAAAGCCAAACAAGCACCGGAGGGCAATCCCAATCGAGTCAATGTTTGCACATAAACCTGGGGATGGGGTTTTTTCTTGGGGGCGGTAGACGCGTCTTCGATGACGATAAACAAGTCTTTCCAATCTGGGCCTATGGCGTTGCGCAACAGCACCGCGATATTGACAGGCGAGGTGGTAGTGGCAATCGCCAAACGCAGGCCTTGCTGGTGTGCTTGCTGAATAAGCGCCAATACCCCAGGGCGCAACTGAACGGCCCCACCTTGCACTGCAGCTTCATAGGACGCTGTTTTCAAAGCGTGAAGGTGGTCTATGGTGTCACGCAAGCCTGAACCGTCTATGTCTTTCATGTCAGGATGCACATGTTTCCAATAGTGCAACATGCGTTCTTTGCCGCCCGATATTTCTAACAAACTTGTGTACAGGGCTACGTCCCAATGCCAGTCTAGGCCTTGCTCAGCAAAGGCGTGGTTAAAGGCGGCCAAGTGTGCGCTTTCGGTGTCGGCCAGGGTGCCGTCGACATCGAATATCAGCGCTTTAAGCATCAGATCACTTTCAACATGTTTATTCATCCGAGCGCACGTCCGCATGCTGAAAGACCCGACTGGCGGCGAAGTCGGACGCAGTCAGGGTCCTTAAATCATCGACGCTGAGCTGTCGGTCGCGGTCGGCAAAGAGCCGGCTGGCCTGGCGCAGGCGCGCCCGGTCCAATGCATTGCGCACGCTGCGGGCGTTGGC
>CAMDIP010000099.1 GCA_945899335.1 Bordetella parapertussis | reverse complement strand
ATAGTTAACCGCTTGTTAGGTTCAGCGTTTGGGCTGACCCGTGCGGTATTGAGTTTGTTGGTGTTGAGCATTGTTGTCGGGCTAACCCCTGCTGTGCGTCATTCCTTATGGCAAAGCTCTTGGGTGGCGCAACTCGCTCACCAAGGCGTTTTGTTGTTCAAACCCTTTTTACCTGCTCCTTTGGAAGGTTGGGTATCCTGATGTGTGGCATTGTGGGTGTGGTCAGTCAAACAGCAGTGAATCAACTCATTTACGACGCCTTGCTGTTGTTGCAGCACCGTGGGCAAGACGCGGCGGGCATTGTCACGCAACTTGAGCAGAAGTTTTTCATGCACAAAGCCAAGGGGATGGTGCGCGACGTGTTTCGCACTCGAAATATGCGGGCCTTGCCAGGCAATATCGGTTTGGGTCAGGTACGTTACCCCACCGCAGGAAATGCATACAGCGAAGAGGAAGCGCAGCCGTTTTACGTGAATGCCCCTTTCGGTTTGGTCTTGGTACACAACGGTAACTTAACCAATGCCCAAGCCTTGAAGGAAGAGTTATTTTCAACCGACCACCGTCATATCAACACCGAGAGCGACTCTGAGGTCTTGCTCAATGTCTTGGCCCACGAGTTAGAAAAAACCACCCGTGGCGTGGTGTTGACGCCTGCCGATGTGTTCGCTGCTGTCCAAGGTGTTCACAAGCGTGTCAAAGGTTCTTATGCCGTGGTGGCGCTGATTGCAGGTCACGGCCTATTGGCGTTTCGCGATCCATTTGGCATCCGCCCCTTGTGCATCGGCAAGGGTATAGACGGAACATGGATGGTGGGCAGCGAATCGGTGGCTTTGGAAGGCACTGGCAACCATTTCGAGCGTGATGTTATTCCTGGGGAAGCTGTTTACATTGATTTAAAAGGCCAACTCCACGCGCAGCAGTGTGCCGCTAATCCCCAGTTGATGCCCTGCATTTTTGAGTTTGTTTATTTGGCCCGTCCAGACTCCACCATGGACGGCATGTCGGTCTATCAAGCGCGGCTCAATTTGGGTGAAACCTTGGCCAAGCGGGTTGTCTCGACCCTGCCGCCTTCTGAGATTGATGTGGTGATTCCCATTCCCGAATCGAGTCGACCCAGCGCCACGCAGTTGGCGCATTTATTGGGCAAGCCCTACCGCGAAGGTTTTGTGAAAAACCGCTATGTGGGCCGTACCTTCATCATGCCTGGGCAAGCGGTGCGCAAACGCTCTGTGCGCCAAAAATTGAACGTCATCGTTAGCGAGTTCAAGGGCCGCAATGTGTTGTTGGTGGATGACTCCATCGTGCGCGGCACCACCAGCAAAGAGATTGTGCAAATGGCTAGAGACGCGGGTGCCAACAAGGTGTATTTGGCCAGTGCCGCGCCGCCTGTTCGCTTTCCCAATGTGTACGGCATTGACATGCCCACCCCCGAAGAGTTGGTGGCGCACGAGCGCAGCGTGGAAGAAATTCGTGAACTCATCGGCTGCGATGCGCTGATTTACCAAGAGGTAAACGCCATGCGAGAGGCGGTGTCGCGCTCTGCTTTGGCGGGTTCGCCTGAGGTCAAGGGCTTTGATGCTTCATGTTTTGATGGGGTTTACATCACCGGCGACATCACCGCGGCGGACATTGCCAGATTGAACCAACAACGTGTGAATACCGAAGAAGATGCCGAAGACAACTCACGCTTGGCTTTGCCCAATGCCAATTCATAATTACCCATGACCGAACGCGACTTACCCCCCCATTTGCACCTTGATACCTTGGCCGTGCGAGCTGCTGTCGAGAAATCGCAGTACGGCGAAAACTCTGAAGCGCTGTACCTGTCCTCTAGCTTTGTGCAGCCAGACAGCGAAACCGCTGCACGTCGTTTTGCGGGCGAGGAAGATGGCTACATCTATTCTCGATTTACCAACCCGACAGTTGCCAGTATGGAAATGCGATTGGCCGCCCTCGAAGGTACCGAGGCATGTGTAGGTACCGCCAGTGGCATGGCGGCGGTGTTGTTGCTTTGCATGGCCCTGCTCAAAAGCGGCGACCATGTGGTGTGCTCGCATTCGGTGTTTGGGTCCACGCACAAGTTACTCAGCACGGAGTTTGCCAAGTTTGGTGTGCAGACCACTTTTGTGTCGCAAACCGATTTGTCCGAATGGGCCAAAGCCATTCAACCCAACACCCGTTTGCTGTTTGCCGAAACGCCGACCAATCCGCTGACCGAGGTCTGTGACATCGCAGCTTTGGCACAAATTGCGCGAAAAGCGGGCGCTGTTTTGGCGGTTGACAACTGTTTTTGCACCCCTGCTTTGCAAACGCCCATCTCCTTGGGGGCAGACGTGGTGGTGCATTCCGGCACCAAATACCTGGATGGTCAGGGCAGGGTGGTGGCAGGCGCATTGTGTGCCAGCAAAGAGATGGTGAAAGACAAATTGATTCCTGTTATGCGCAGTGCGGGCATGAGTTTGTCGCCCTTCAATGCCTGGGTGGTGTTGAAAGGTTTGGAAACTTTGTCTTTGCGAATGAAGGCACAGTCAGCCCAAGCGCTTGAATTGGCGCAGTGGCTTGAAGACCATCCCAAAGTAGCTAGGGTGTATTTCCCAGGTTTGCCCAGCCACCCTCAACATGCGCTGGCCATGGCGCAGCAGTCTGGCGTGGGCGGGCCGGTCTTGTCCTTCGATGTTGTCGGCGCCTCTGTGGCGCACTGTCGCGCCAATGCGTTCAGCGTGATTGACAGCACCCACCTGATGTCCATCACCGCCAATTTGGGCGATGTGAAAACCATCATCACCCACCCAGGCAGCACCTCGCATGGTCGTTTAAGCGAAGCCAATCGGCAACTGGCGGGCATACAGCAAAGTTTGGTGCGCATCGCTGTTGGCTTGGAGCATCTTGATGACCTCAAAACTGATTTGTCCCGCGGCTTAGATTTAATTTCAGCCACCGCATGAGCACCCGTACCCGCTTTGCGCCGTCGCCGACGGGCTTTATCCATCTGGGCAACATCCGTTCTGCCTTGTACCCTTGGGCGTTTGCACGTGCCACAGGCGGCAAGTTCATCTTGCGCATTGAGGACACCGATGTAGAGCGTTCCTCCCAAGAAGCGGTGGACGTGATTTTGCAGGGTATGGCTTGGTTGGGTTTGGACCATGACGAAGGCCCTTTCTATCAAATGCAGCGCATGGAACGCTACAAAGTGGTGTTGGCGCAGTTGGTGGCGGCGGGTCATGTCTACCCTTGTTACATGAGTGTGGCTGAGTTGGACGCACTGCGCGAGCGGCAAATGGCCACCAAAGAAAAGCCACGCTACGACGGCACATGGCGACCTGAAGCGGGTAAGGCCTTGCCCGTCATACCCGCGGGTGTTGAGCCTGTGTTGCGCTTCAAAACGCCTTTGCAAGGTGTAGTGTCATGGGAAGACAAGGTCAAAGGGTTGATTGAGATTCGCAACACCGAACTAGACGACTTGGTCATTGCGCGTCCAGATGGCACGCCCACCTACAACTTCTGCGTGGTGGTGGACGACATCGACATGGCCATCACGCATGTGATTCGCGGCGACGACCATGTGAACAACACGCCGCGACAAATTCACATCTTTCGCGCCTTGGAACATGAACCACCGGTTTACGCGCACCTGCCCACGGTGCTTAATGAGCAAGGCGACAAGCTGAGCAAGCGCACAGGCGCCAAGCCGGTTACGCAGTTTCGCGATGAGGGCTTTTTGCCTGAGGCCATGGTCAATTACTTGGCGCGTTTGGGTTGGAGCCATGGGGATGATGAAATTTTCAGCAAGGCGCAGTTCGTTGAATGGTTCAACCTGGACCATCTGGGCAAAAGTGCTGCGCAGTTTGACGAGGCCAAGCTGCGTTGGGTGAATGCGCAACACCTGAAGTCCATGGCTGACGATGCCTTGGCCGCTTTGGTGCAAGTGCAGTTGGCTCTTAAGGGCATTCAAACTGATGAGCGATTACCTGCTATTTGCGGCTTGTTTAAAGACCGCTGCGATACCACTGTGGCGCTGGTCAACTGGGCCTTGGTTTTTTATGCTGACGTTCACCCCAATGTCGATGACCTTGCCAAGCACGTCACCCTTGAAGTCAAACCAGCGCTTGAATTGCTAGTGAATAAGCTGAGTGCTTTGAGCGAGTGGAGTGTGGCCGCCATCGGTACGGTTATCAAAGAGGTTCTCACTGAAAAAGGCCTCAAGATGCCGCAACTTGCCATGCCTGTTCGGGTGTTGGTAATGGGCACGCCGCAAACACCAACAGTTGACGCGGTTCTGCACCTTTGTGGCTTGGAAAAAGTTTTGGCACGCCTCAAAGTTGCTTGAAAAAGTTGGTTATACTCTTGGGCTCGACACCCAATGGGGGTATAGCTCAGCTGGGAGAGCGCTTGCATGGCATGCAAGAGGTCAGCGGTTCGATCCCGCTTACCTCCACCAAACAAGGCGTCGAGTTGGTTGGTCCACAAGGTTTTGACCCTATCGTCTAGAGGCCTAGGACATCACCCTTTCACGGTGAGTACCGGGGTTCGAATCCCCGTAGGGTCGCCAAGTTTGTAGCACTTGGTTTTGGCACAAGCCGAAACAAAGCTATCTACCAGGAGTGGTAGTTCAGTTGGTTAGAATACCGGCCTGTCACGCCGGGGGTCGCGGGTTCGAGTCCCGTCCACTCCGCCAGAAGTCTCGTAGAAACGCCCCTCACGGGGCGTTTTTTTTGAAAATCTCGCTCGTAAAGAGCCATGTCGAGGAACACCATGTACAAAAACCTCATTGCAGCGCTGTTTGCGCTTGCTTTGTTTTCTGCCCCTTCGCATGCAGCTGAGGGTGACACTAAACCCCTCAAGGTGGGCTTCGTATACGTCACCCCACGCTTGCCCAGCGGTTGGGTACACCAGCACGAGCTAGGGCGCTTGGCGATGGAAGAAAAGCTCAATAAAAACGGCCGCAAGGTTCAAACTGTTTTTGTTGAGAATGTGGCTGAAGGTGCTGACGCCGAACGCGTTATCCGAGACATGGCGCAGCAAGGCGCAGGTTTAATCTTCACCCCTAGCTTTGGCTACATGGAACCCACCATGAAGGTGGCTGCAGACTTTCCAAATGTGAAGTTCGAGTCCATTACAGGGTATAAAACCGCCAGCAATGTGTCGGCGGCGAATGCGCGGTACTACGAGGGGCGTTTCTTGGCGGGTATCGCTGCAGGACGCGTCAGCAAAACTGGCATTGCGGGTTATGTGGCAGGGTTTCCCATTCCTGAAGTCATTCAAGGTATCAATGCATTTACTTTGGGTATGCGCTCAGTGAAACCGAAGGCGCAGGTCAAATTGGTTTGGCTCAACAACTGGTTTGACCCTGCGCGAGAGCGCGAAGCGGCCATGACGCTGATGAACCAAAAGGCCGATGTGCTGGCGTTTCATACTGCATCTGAAGCTGTCATGGTGGCGGCCCAAGAGCGTGGCAAGCTGGCCATTGCCTACCACTCGGACATGCGTCACATAGCACCTCAAGCGCAGCTGCTGGCTATCACCCA
>CAMDIP010000098.1 GCA_945899335.1 Bordetella parapertussis | reverse complement strand
ACTGGGCCGAGCGTTTGGCAGGCGTGATGAGCAGTTTTCGCCCTGGGGGTGCCGTGCCAGGCGACCATTTAAGTTACTCGCCTTGGTGCGTGCCAAACACCATAGACGGTAAAAAATGCGTCATCGTGCACACCGATATGCGTGACGACAATGTCATGGCGTGGGACTTTGTGATGGGTTTTGCGCGAGACAACCAGTTGCAGGTGGTCAAGGCCGCGTCATAAAAAAACCGCCCCGAAGGGCGGTTCTTGCTTTTTTGCCGTCAGCGCACCGTTTTCAAACGGCGGTCAGCACAAAGGCTGACCGGGCTGTTTGCCTGAATCGTCAGGCGGCGAGGGCCAAGGCTTTCACCTTGGAGGCCAAGCGACTCTTATCGCGAGCAGCCTTGTTTTTGTGGAAGATGTGCTTGTCAGCGATGGTGTCCACCACCGACTGCATCTTGCCAAACAGTTCACTGGCTTTGGTTTTGTCACCAGCCAGCACTGCTTTTTCAACATTCTTTACCGCAGTGCGGTATTGTGAACGCAGCGAAGTGTTCGCAGCGTTGAGTTTGACGTCCTGACGGGCGCGTTTACGGCCCGACGCTAGGCGCGGGTTCTTTTTCTTGGGCTTTCCAGAGGCCATGGTGTTTCCTTTAGGGGTTTGATGATGATGACGGCAAAGCCCAATATTGTAACAACCCCGCTACACTCCACCGCGTGAGCCTGTTCAAGTCCGCCTCTACCGTGTCCTTGTGGACCTTGGCCTCGCGCATCACGGGTTTTGCGCGGGAGACGCTGATCGCCAGCGTGTTTGGCGCCAACGCCCTGACCGACGCCTTCAATGTGGCGTTTCGTATTCCCAATTTGTTTCGCCGCCTGTTTGCCGAGGGCGCTTTTGCCCAAGCCTTTGTGCCTGTGCTGGCCGCCACCCGTGCCGAGCGCGGCGACGATGCCACCCGCGCCTTGATAGACAAAGTGGCCAGCGTGCTGCTGATGGGGGTGGTGACACTTAGCCTTGTTGGCGTGTTGGCCGCGCCTTGGTTGGTCTGGGCCATGGCCAGTGGTTTGCAGCAATCGGCGCAAGGCATGGACACCGCCATCAACCTGACCCGTCTGATGTTTCCCTACATTGCCTTTATGTCGATGGTGGCTTTGTCGGCTGGTATCTTGAACACTTGGAAGCGCTTTGCGGTGCCAGCGGCCACGCCGGTATTGCTGAACGTGTGCATGATCAGTGCGGCGGTCTGGGGTGCGCCATGGTTGGCCACCCAAGGCATAGAGCCGATTTACGCCATGGCGGGCGGGGTGATGCTGGGCGGCGTGTTGCAGTTGGCGGTGCAAATACCTGCTTTGCGCCGTTTGGGAGTGTTGCCGCGCTTGCGGCTGTCCCCTTCAGGCGTAAAAGCGGCGTGGCAAGACGCTGGAACCCGGCGCATTTTGTCGCTGATGGCACCCGCTTTGCTGGGCGTGGGCGTGGCGCAGTTGTCGCTCATCATCAATACTCAAATTGCTTCGCATTTGACGCCGGGCAGCGTGAGTTGGATCAGCTATGCCGACCGCTTGATGGAGTTCCCCATCGCCTTGCTGGGCGTGGCTTTGGGCGTGGTGCTGATGCCGCAACTCTCCAATGCGCAGGCCAGTGGCGACGCGGATGCGTATTCAGCCATGCTTGACTGGGGCCTGCGGCTGGTGGTGGTGCTGGCTTGGCCGTGTGCCGTGGCGCTGCTGGTGTTTGCCCAGCCGCTGGTGGCGGTGCTCTACCACTATGGCGCTTTCACCGATCGCGATGTGGCGCAAACCACGCTGGCCTTGACGGGTTATGGCGTGGGCGTGCTGGGCTTGGTGGCCATCAAAGTGCTGGCGCCGGGTTTTTATGCCAAACAAGACACCCGAACCCCCGTGCGCATCGCGTTGCTGGTGCTGGTGTTCACCCAAGTCATGAATATTTTGCTGGTGCCGCACCTGGCCCATGCGGCGCTGACCCTCTCCATTGGTTTGGGCGCATTGCTCAACGCCTTGTGGTTATTGCAAGGTTTGCGGCGCAACCGCAGTTTTGTGGCCAAGCCAGGCTGGGGTTTGCTGGTTTTGCGGGTGGTTTTGGCATCTGCGGCCATGGGGGGATGCCTGTTTTACAGCGCAGGCCATTGGGATTGGACGGCTTTGCGTGCTACGCCGTGGCTGCGAATAGGCTTGATGACCGGCGTATTAAGCGCCAGCGCTGTGGTGTATTTCGCCACATTGCGGGGTCTTGGCATGGATCTTCGTGCACTTTTGCGGCGCTAAAGGCATGATCTCGCCATGGACTACAAATTAAAGCCCCCCAGCGCCCTCGACTACTTCACCGCCTTGGTGCAAAGCGATGACGAGTTTCCGCTTCTAGAGACCGCCATCAGCTTGGCGCAAGATGAATTTCCCTCGCTCGATATCCAGCAGGTGCTCAGTGACATGGACCATTGGACGGCGCGTTTAAAGCGCAGCATCCTGCCTGGCGCAGACGCTTTGGACAAACTGCGCGAACTCAACAACTTTTTCTACAGCAACCTGCGCTTTGCGGGTAATCTGAACCATTACGACAATCCCCACAACAGCTATTTAAATGTGGTGATGTCAACCCGCTTGGGTATTCCCATCAGCATGGCGGTGCTGTGGTTGGAGTTGGGCCAAAGCATTGGTTTGCCCGTGTTTGGTGTGGGTTTCCCTGGACACTTTTTGGTGAAACTGGATTTACCTGCACCGCAAGAAGGCCATGTAGTGATTGACCCCTTTAGCGGTGAATCGCTGAGCCGCGAGGACCTGTGTGAGCGCCTCATTCCTTGGTTGCCTGGCGCCAAGGTTGGTCAACCTAATGCCATCTCCGACGATGCATTGGCGTTTCATCTGCAAGCCGCTGAACCCCGCGAAATCATTGCCCGTATGTTGCGTAATTTGCACGAGATTTACCGCCGCCAAGGCGATCATGAGCGTCTTTTAAGGGTGCAAGCGCGTTTGGCTGTTTTGTTGCCGGAGTAGCGTCATTGCGAGCGCAGCGAAGCAATCCGCCTTGCGTTTTTTACATTTAAATCAAACTTACAAATATCCCTTGAGTTACTGAATCCAATATCCCAGGTTCATACGCAAAATAGCAACATCTATATTGCTTGAGGTTAGCGAGTACCAGGCAAAGCACGATCCATTCAGGACCTAGGGAAGCTGCGTGAAAAACCCAAAAGATAGCAAAAAGACTATACTTAAAACTCAGTGGACTGTGATCCTGCATCCACTGGCGGAGCGTGAATTACAGACCATCCCCGCCGATATGCAAGCCCGTTTTTTGCACATCGGTGAAATGCTGGTGGACTTGGGGCCGCAGCGTGTGGGTTTGCCGCACATCCGGCCACTGGAAAGCAAGCTTTGGGAAATGCGCATGACGGGCCGCGATGGTATTGCCCGTGCTGTTTACGCTGCCGTGCAGGGACGCACTTTGCTGGTGTTGCATCTGTTTGTGAAAAAGACCCAGACCACACCACGAAGCGCGATTGAAACCGCATTGAAACGCTTGGAGGAATCGACATGAAAAGCCTGAAAGCCGTGAAAGCCAAACTGCTGGCCAACCCCGCCGTTCGCCAAGCCTATGACGTACAAGCGCCCGAGTTTGAGCTGGCCCGTGAACTGATTGCAGCACGCACGCAAGCGGGCCTGACGCAAGGCGAAGTGGCTGCACGCATGGGCACAACCCAAAGCGTGGTGGCACGCATCGAAAGTGGCAGGGGCACGCCATCCATGCGAACCGTCCAACGTTTTGCCAGCGCCGTGGGAGCGCGTGCCGTGGTGCGCATGGAGCCTTTGACGGTTGCATAAAGTTTTTGCATCAGCTAGACCCCCGTTGCACAGATGCTTGAACCCTAGTAATGACGTCATCGCGAGCGCAGCGAAGCAATCTAGTTAATCACCACCGCCGCGCTGTTCCCCCGCTCGGCAATCACGCCAATGCGGTAAACCTGCTCGCCCAAGTCCGCCAAGGTTTTGGCGCAAGCATCGGCGGCTGCGGCGTCCAGCACCAAAACCATGCCGATGCCGTTGTTGAAGGTGCGGCACATCTCGGCTTCGTCAATGCCTGCGGTGGTTTGCAACCAGTTGAACAACTCGGTGCGCGGCCAACTGGCACGCTGCAAATGCGCGGCGCAATGTTCTGGCAGCACGCGGGGAATGTTCTCGGTCAAGCCGCCGCCGGTGATGTGCGCCAAGGCCTTGATGGGATGCGCCTTCAACGCCGCCAACACTGACTTCACATACAAGCGGGTGGGTGCCATCAACGCTTGCTTGAAGGGCTGGCCATCCAAGGTGGCGGGTAAATGCGCCGCTGCTCTGTCGATGCACTTGCGCACCAAGCTAAAGCCATTCGAATGCACACCGCTGGAGGCCAAGCCCAGCACCACGTCGCCGGCCTTCACATCCTTGCCCGTCAAAATCAGCGATTTTTCCACCACGCCCACCGCAAAACCCGCCAAGTCGTATTCGCCAGCAGGGTACATGCCGGGCATCTCGGCGGTTTCGCCGCCTATTAAGGCGCAGCCCGACAACTCACAACCTTTGGCAATGCCACCCACCACCGCGGCGGCGGTGTCCACATCCAGCTTGCCGCAGGCAAAGTAGTCGAGGAAAAACAGGGGTTCGGCGCCTTGCACCAGCACGTCGTTAACGCTCATGGCCACCAAGTCGATGCCCACGGTGTCGTGCATCTGCCATTCAAAAGCCAGTTTCAGTTTGGTACCCACGCCATCGGTGCCACTCACCAACACCGGTTCTTTGTAATTTTTCGGTACTTCAAACAATGCGCCAAAGCCGCCAATGCCCGCCAACACGCCCTCGCGCATGGTTTTTTTGGCCAAAGGCTTGATGCGTTCAACCAGTGCGTCACCTGCGTCGATATCAACGCCGGCGTCTTTGTAGGAAAGGGGAGTGTTCATGTAGGGTAGGGCGCAAATGCGCTAATGGGTGGGGTCGATAGAATGGCGCATTCTAAATGCCGGGTCTTAAGCCAGCTGATGTCTTCCTCCCCTGATTACCGACTCTATGCCGCTTGGCTTTCCATTGCGGCGGCGGTGGCGTTCGTGTTGTGGTGGTTGCTGCCCGTTTTAACGCCGTTTTTAATTGCTGCCGTCATGGCCTATGTGCTTTCGCCGGTGGTGCAACGTTTGCAGCAATGGCTGGGCGAGGGCTTCCCCAAAAGCTTGTTGGTGCTGGTGTGCGAGACCGCTTTCATTGGGATTTTGCTGGCAGTGGTGGCCTTGGTGGTGCCGGTGCTGTTCAAAGAAGCGGCGCGCATCCAAATGCAATTGCCACAGTTACTGGACCAACTGAAAACGCATTTAGAGCCAGTTCTGCTGAGCTGGGGCTTTTCTATTGAACTCGATGCCCAAACTCTCAAAGCATGGCTGGCAAAAAATGCGGATGGCCTGTCTGACAGCGCTTTGACCTCTTTGATGGCCTCGCTTCGCATCGGTGGCAGCGTGGCTTTGGCGGTGGTGGGCAATTTGGTGCTGATTCCCGTGGTGCTTTACTACTTGCTGATGGACGGCCATGTGGCTTTGTCGCACTTGCGCCAATGGGTGCCGCTGAA
>CAMDIP010000097.1 GCA_945899335.1 Bordetella parapertussis | reverse complement strand
GCGATGGTGCCCACACCCACCTCGGACACCAGCTTCACGCTGACATCGGCATGGGGCGCGACGTTTTTCAGGTCGTGGATAAGTTGCGCCAAGTCTTCGATGGAGTAGATGTCATGGTGCGGTGGGGGTGAGATGAGGCCAACGCCGGGCACTGAGTAACGCAAGAACCCGATGTACTCGGAGACCTTGGTGCCGGGCAATTGACCACCCTCGCCCGGCTTGGCGCCTTGCGCCATCTTGATTTGGATTTGGTCCGCGCTGCTGAGGTATTCAGCGGTCACACCAAAACGGCCGGAAGCCACTTGCTTGATTTTGGAGCGCAGCGAGTCGCCAGCCAGCAATGGCAGGTCCACCTCAACTTGTTTGTCGCCAATCACGCTCTTCAAAGTCTCGCCCGCTTTGATGGGAATGCCTTTGAGTTCATTGCGGTAACGCGCAGGATCTTCACCGCCTTCGCCAGTGTTGCTTTTGCCGCCGATGCGATTCATGGCCACGGCCAAAGTGGCGTGGGCTTCGGTGGAGATGGAGCCCAGCGACATGGCGCCGGTGGCAAAGCGTTTGACGATTTCAGACGCAGGCTCGACTTGGTCCAAGGCAATGGCTTTGGCCGGGTCGATTTTGAATTCGAACAAACCGCGCAGCGTCATGTGGCGACGGCTTTGGTCGTTGATGAGTTGGGCGTACTCTTTGTAGGTGCTGAAGTTGTTGGCACGGGTGCTGTGCTGCAACTTGGCGATGGCGTCGGGCGACCACATATGGTCCTCGCCACGGGTGCGCCAAGCGTATTCGCCACCCGCGTCGAGCATAGTGGCCAAGACGGGGTCGTTGCTGAAGGCACTGTTGTGCATGCGGATGGCTTCTTCGGCGATCTCAAAAATGCCAATGCCTTCGACGCGGCTGGGTGTGCCGGTGAAGTATTTGCTGATGGTGTCGCTGTTGACGCCAATGGCTTCGAACAACTGCGCACCGCAGTACGACATATAGGTGGACACGCCCATCTTGGACATGATTTTGGACAAGCCCTTGCCAATCGCTTTGACATAGTTGTAGATGGCTTTGTCAGCCGACAAGTCGCCGGGCAACTCGGCGTGCATGGCCGCCAAAGATTCCATTGCCAAATACGGATGCACAGCTTCCGCGCCATAACCCGCCAGCACCGCGAAGTGATGCACCTCGCGGGCAGAACCTGTTTCCACCACCAAACCGGCGCTGGTGCGCAGACCTTCTTTGACCAAGTGCTGGTGAATGGCCGACAAAGCCAAGACCGCAGGAATCGCCACTTGGCCCGCGTTGATAGCGCGGTCGCTGATGATCAAAATATTGTGGCCGCTCTTGATGTGATCCACCGCTTCGGCGCACATTGATGCCAGCTTGGCCTCCACGCCTTCGTGGCCCCATGACAGCGGGTAGGTGATATCCAAGGTAGCGCTTTTGAACTTGCCGTGGGTCATGCTCTCGATGTGTCGCAACTTGGCCATGTCTTGGAAGTCCAGCACGGGCTGGCTTACCTCTAGGCGCATGGGTGGGTTGACTTGGTTGATGTCGAGCAAATTGGGTTTGGGACCGACAAACGACACCAGCGACATAACAATGGCCTCGCGGATCGGGTCGATCGGCGGGTTGGTCACTTGCGCAAACAACTGCTTGAAGTAGTTGTAAAGCGATTTGTTTTTGTTGGACAACACAGCCAAGGGGCTGTCGTTGCCCATGGAACCCAAAGCCTCTTCGCCATTGGCCGCCATGGGTGCCATGAGGAATTTGAAATCTTCTTGGCTGTAACCAAACGCTTGTTGGCGGTCCAGCAGCGAGATGCCGCTTTGCTCTGGGGTGCCCACGGGGTGCTCGGCCACATCGTCTAAGCGGATGCGCAGATTTTCAATCCATTGCTTGTAGGGCTTGCTGTTGGCCAAGCCAGACTTCAACTCTTCGTCATTGATCATGCGGCCTTGCTCGAGGTCGATCAAGAACATCTTGCCGGGTTGCAAACGCCATTTGCGAACAATCTTGCTCTCTGGCACGGGCAGCACGCCGGACTCGGAGCCCATGATGACCAAGTCGTCGTCGGTGATGCAGTAGCGTGAGGGGCGCAGGCCGTTGCGGTCCAAGGTGGCGCCAATTTGGCGGCCATCGGTGAACACGATGGAGGCGGGGCCGTCCCAAGGTTCCAACATCGCGGCGTGGTATTCATAAAACGCACGGCGTCGCGGGTCCATGGTGCTGTGGTTTTCCCACGGCTCGGGAATCATCATCATCACCGCTTGGCTTAAGGGGTAACCGGCCATGGTCAGCAACTCAAGGCAGTTGTCAAAGGTGGCGGTGTCGGACTGGTCGGCAAAGCTGATGGGGTAGAGCTTTTTCAAATCGTTGCCCAACACAGCAGAGGACATCACGCCTTCACGCGCTTTCATCCAGTTGTAGTTGCCCTTGACGGTGTTGATCTCGCCGTTGTGCGCCACATAGCGGTAGGGGTGGGCCAGCGGCCACTCGGGGAAGGTGTTGGTGGAGAAGCGCTGGTGCACCAAACCCAATGCGGAAACGCAGCGCTCGTCTTGCAAGTCTGTGAAATAGGTGCCCACTTGGTCGGCCAGCAACAAGCCTTTGTAAATGATGGTGCGACTCGACATGCTGGGCACGTAATACTCTTTGCCGTGCTTCAAGTTCAGGTGCGAGATGGCTGCGCTGGCGGTTTTGCGAATGACGTAGAGCTTGCGCTCCAAGGCGTCTTGCACAATGACGTCGTTGCCACGACCGATGAACACTTGACGGATGACAGGCTCTTTGGCGCGCACCGTGGGCGACATGGGCATGTCCGCATTCACCGGCACATCGCGCCAGCCCAGCAGCACCTGGCCTTCGGCACGGATGGCGCGCTCGAGCTCTTGCTCGCAGGCCAAGCGGGATGCATGTTCTTTGGGCAAAAAAATCATGCCCACGCCGTATTCACCAAACGCTGGCAAGTTCACGCCTCGGGCGGCCATGTCGGCGCGGTACAGCGCATCGGGCAATTGGATCAAGATGCCCGCGCCATCACCCATCAATTTGTCGGCACCCACCGCACCCCGGTGGTCTAAGTTTTCCAAAATCTTCAGCGCTTGGCTGACGATAGCATGGGTTTTCGCCCCCTTAATATGCGCCACAAAACCCACGCCACAGGCGTCGTGTTCTTGGGAGGGGTCGTACAAACCATGGGTAAATCCGGGCTGCATAGGGTTTTCCTCAGTATTCAGGCAGGTCGGCAAATATAGTGCAAGCCACGCCAAATTCCAAACAAATTAATTGGGGTCAGATCCCAATTAATTTTAATTTGGGCATTGTAATAAATAATTGGGGACAGATTAAGATGATTTTTTCCCAAAAGGCCGGCCTGCTTTGGCGGCATTGACCCGCCTGGGCGTTTGCTTTTGCAAGCCTTCAACAAAAACATCCTCTCCCAAAGCCCAACCGCTCAAAGCTGAGGATGTGAGTGCCTGCTGCTGTTTTTGATCTATTCCTGATTGAACCATGGCCGAGTAGGCCGCCTCTCGGGCAAAGGGTGTATTGCCCATTTCCCAGTACAAAGGGTGGGGTGAGAGCCAGGCTTCGTTTTGCCGGCCTATGTAATGCCCGTGGCTGGACCAAAGATAGTCTGCGGCCTGGGCCACCATGCCGGCACGCACTGGGTTGAGATCGATATAGGCCATGCAAGCCAAGAAATAGCGCTCAGTTTGTATCAGCGCAGAACGGTAGCGCCCCTCCCACAAGGTGCCGCTGCGCCCATGCCGCTTATTGAAATACAGCACATACGAGCGCCCCACGGCTTGCATCATCTTGGGCAAACTGTCGTTTTGCAACGGGGTGAGCAATAAATGCAGGTGGTTGCTCATCAATACATAGGCATGTATTTGCACTTGCTGCTCTTGAGCATTGACCTGCAGCAAAGCCAGCGTTCGCTGAAAGTCAGCGCTGTCCATGAAGATGGCTTGGCGGTTATTCCCCCGCAAAATGATGTGGTGCGGGTATCCGGCAAGGGTGAGACGGGGTAAGCGGGCCATGCGCCCATATTAATTGGAATCTGACCCCAATTAATGATTGCTTCAGCCCTGCGGTCTTCGCAATGACTTTTGGGGTGGTCGATTAACATCCATCTGCCATGACCACCTCAAGCCCCGCATCGACTACTCCACAGCTTTGGGTGTACTGCCTGTGCGCACAATGGTGTGGCACTTGTCGCGAATACCAACCGCTGTTTGAACGCTTGGCGGCTGAAATGCCGCAAGCACGGTTTGTCTGGGTGGATGTGGAGAAGCACGACGCACTGTTGGGCGACCTCGATATTGAAAACTTCCCCACCTTGTTGCTGGTCGACGCGCAACGCCGTCCCTGTTTTGCAGGCACCGTGCTACCCCATCCCGACACCTTGCAGCGCATGTGCCAAGCCGCCCTTCAAGGAGACTTCGCACCCATAGTTGACATTGCTTGGCAAAAAGTGGTCAGCGGCCTACCTGACGCTTAAATAGGGGGAGATGAGAATATTCATAGACTGTCCTTTGGGTTAAGGACAGCTCAGAATAGGCAACTATCACGCTATTGCCTAGCTCTTATTGCTCAGTTTCTAGGCTTAGCGAGGGATAGCGTAAAGCTTGTACATCTTTCAAACCAAATTCTTCTAGCAATGCCTGCAAACGCATGGCTGAAGTTCGCTTTGGCTGGCCGGTGAACTCTGCCAAGATGAGTTCATTTTTCATGCTGTGCTCCCAGCCCACCAACTCGGTGACAGTCACTTTGTAGCCCTGCGACTCAAGGTACAAACAGCGCAGCACATTGGTGAGCTGGCTGCCCATCTCACGGGTATGCAGTGGGTGACGCCACAACTCGGCCAGCGGCGTACGCTGCAAATTCAGCGCCTTGTTGTGGTTGAGGGAGCGTGCCAGCTCAGCTTGGCAGCACGGCACCAAGACCATGTATTTGGTATGTTTGGCCAAACCAAAAGCAATGGCGTCATCGGTGGCGGTGTCGCAAGCGTGCAGCGCGGTGACCACATCGATGCTTGCCGGCAAGGCTTCACTGTGCGCAGACTCAGCCACGCTCAGGTTAAGAAACGTCATGCGCTCAAACCCCAATTGCTGCGCCAATGCCTTTGACGACGCGACCAATTCGCTGCGCGTCTCAATGCCATAAATGCGGCCCTTGCCCAAACCTTTAAAAAACAAGTCGTAAATGATGAAACCCAGGTAAGACTTTCCCGCGCCGTGGTCGGCAAGCGTGGGACCCTGCTCGCTGTCGGGCAGTGCAGTGAGCAGCTTTTCGATGAACTGGTAAAGGTGATTGACCTGCTTTAACTTGCGCCGCGAATCTTGGTTGATCTTGCCCTCACGCGTGAGGATGTGAAGTGCCTTGAGCAACTCGATGGACTGGTCTGGGCGCAGATCTAGTTGCAAAGTGGGGTCTTGGTGAGCCTTAGTCATACAACCTCGATTGCATCCCCAAAGCCTGCCAACCCGCCGTACCCATCTCGCGCAGCAAAGCGGTGTTGCGGTCGTAGATCAAGGCGGCATCGGGAAAGGCTTGGACGGCGCGGCTGACGCTGTCTTCGCGCAGCAAATGCAGCGTGGGGTAAGGCGATTGGTTGATGAGGTTTTCCACATCGTCGGGCTCAGTGCCTGCAAACTGGTAGCCAGGGTGAAAGTCGGCGAGTTGCA
>CAMDIP010000096.1 GCA_945899335.1 Bordetella parapertussis | reverse complement strand
CTGATGCGCAAAAAGCCGGTGCTATTGCCTTGCCTCAACCTGTGCGCGAGGCCATGCGCTTGGCTGCCAAGGTCATGACGAGCGTGGCGCACAGGGTTTAAGTTTTAAACCTCTATCACCTCAAACCCTGTGGTGATTTCAGCGGTTTTGCCCAGCATGATGCTGGCCGAGCAGTATTTATCGTGGCTCATCTTGATGGCGCGTTCCACCACCTCAGGGGGCAGACCTTTCCCGCGTACCGTGAAATGCATATGGATGCTGGTGAACACCTTGGGGTCAGTGTCAGCGCGTTCGCTGGTCAGCTTCACGGTGCAGCCCTGTATGGCATGACGCCCACGCTTCAAGATCAGCACCACGTCATAAGCTGTGCAGCCACCCGCTCCCGCCAACATCAGCTCCATTGGCCTTGCGGCAAGGTTCTGGCCGCTTTGATCGGGCTTGGCGGGGTCCGGCGCCCCATCCATGGCCACCACATGACCGCTGCCGGTCTCGGCGACAAAACCCATGGCTGAGCGACTGCCGCTTGCGCCTGTCCAACTGACTGTGCATTCCATCTCTTTTCCTTTTTTTCCATATTGTGTATGTAGCAATAAATATTGCAGCGCAACAAATCATCGGCTATATTGGAGCCACGCTTAGCTTCTAGGCACTTTTTGTCTCCTCCACCCTCTGAAAAGGTGGATTTACAGCCCCGCCTCCGCAAGGAGCGGGGCTTTTTTTGAGCCTGCTGTCAACTGCGGGACAATACCTTATGCCCTCACCCAAAACCAGCACCCATAAGCTCCCCGCCGTCACCAAGCCTGCACGTGTGCGCCGCCTGACGCCTGCCGACTATCTGAAAAAAATCCTGACAGCGCGCGTGTACGACGTGGCCCACGAGTCTGCACTGGACGCCGCGCCCATCCTCAGCAAGCGCCTGCACAACCATGTGCTGCTTAAACGCGAAGACCAGCAACCGGTGTTCAGCTTTAAGTTGCGTGGCGCCTACAACAAAATGGTGCAACTCAGCCCCGCGCAGCTCGCCAAAGGCGTGGTGTGTGCGTCTGCCGGCAACCATGCCCAAGGCGTGGCTTTGGGCGCGAAAAAGCTCGGTACCCGCGCGGTCATCGTCATGCCAGTCACCACGCCAGCCTTGAAGGTGGATGCGGTGAAAGCGCTAGGCGGCGAGGTGCTGCTGCACGGCGACAGCTACACCGACGCCTACGACCACGCAGTGAAGTTGTGTGCAAAACAAGGCTTGACCTTTATTCACCCGTTTGACGACCCCGAAGTGATTGCAGGACAGGGCACCATCGCCATGGAGTTGCTGCGCCAGCACCAAGGCCCTTTGGACGCGGTGTTTGTCGCCATTGGCGGCGGCGGCTTGATATCCGGCGTAGCCAATTACATCAAGGCAGTGCGCCCCGAGGTGAAGGTGATTGGGGTGCAAATGGATGATTCCTCTGCCATGCTGCAGTCGGTGACAGCAGGTAAACGCGTCACCTTGAACGATGTGGGTTTGTTTGCTGACGGAACAGCTGTGAAATTGGTGGGCGAGGAAACATTCCGCGTCGCGCGGCATTTGGTGGACGACTACATCAGCGTGGACACCGACGCGGTGTGTGCCGCTATCAAAGATGTGTTTGTCGATACACGCAGCATTGTTGAACCCTCTGGGGCTATGGCGGTGGCAGCCATCAAAAAATATGTGGCGCAAAACAAAACCCGCGGCCAAACCTATGCCGCCATTCTGTGTGGCGCAAACATGAATTTCGACCGCCTGCGCTTTGTTGCTGAACGCGCCGAGGTGGGAGAAGAGCGTGAAGCACTGCTGGCGGTCACCATCCCCGAAGAGCGCGGCAGTTTCAAGCGGTTTTGCGCTTTACTTGGCGACTTGCCCTCCTTTGGAGGCGGCAAATCTCCGCGCTCTATTACTGAGTTCAACTACCGCATCAGCGACGCGGCCAAGGCCCATGTGTTTGTGGGCTTGACCACCGGCAGCATGGGCGAGAGCACCAAAATTGCCGCACATTTAAGCCGCCATGGTTTTGAGTCGCTTGACCTCACGCACGACGATTTGGCCAAAGAACACATACGCCACATGGTGGGGGGGCGCTCTGCCTTGGCGCAAGAAGAGCGTTTGTTAAGGTTTGTGTTTCCCGAGCGCCCAGGCGCCTTGATGAAGTTTTTGTCTGCCATGCGCCCAGGGTGGAACATCAGTCTGTTTCACTACCGCAACCAAGGCGCAGACTACGGCCGCATCTTGGTGGGTCTGCAAGTGCCTGCCAAAGACCAAGCCAGCTTCGAAAAATTCTTAGACGGCTTGGGCTACCCCTATGTGGACGAGAGCGCCAACCCTGTATACAAACTGTTTTTGCAGCAGTGATGGAATTTAAAGTCCAAAGACTTAGACAACCGCCAGCTTTAGCTTAAGTGAACGTCATCAAACCCGCTGCCCAAAAGCTGCGGGGGATTTCATGGGCGCTTGGGTAGCTCTAAGGTGCTCAAGGTGGGCGATTTCAGGGCCGATCCCAACAGCGCTTGGGTTGATGTGACCGCCTGCAGCACCAAGCCCGTGCTGACCGTGGCACCCACATGAAAGGGCTTGGCGGGTTGGCCGTCCAAGCTGATGATGGCAATCGCATTGGCTTTGCCCGCCATGGCCACACCCAACAAACTCATGCCCACTGCGGTGGGTGCTGCAGCCACAGGCGATGACGCAGGCGCTGCGCTGCTGGAACCCAAGACCTTGGCGATATCAGCCGCCTGAAGCACCGGCATAGGGGTTACCTCAACGCTTGCCAAACTGACCGCCAAAGGTTGGCTGTCACTTGGCCACAGCGCCAATCCCCACGCCACGGCGGACAAGCCCAAGACCGCCCACACTGCAGTGGTGACCAAGGCAGGCAGCCATGCTTTGCCAACGGTTGAGGACTTGGGAGCCAGGGTTCTTAACATTGGCGCATTATCATGTAACTCTGTTGTTTTTGAAGAAAATCTTGCCATGACTGCCCCTCACCGTTGTCGTCGCCCCCGTGGCTTTACCTTGATCGAGCTCATGGTGGTGCTGGTCATCATTGGTGTCTTGGCCGCTTTGATCGTGCCCAATGTTCTCAACCGCGCCGACGATGCCCGTGTCACCGCAGCCCGCACCGACATCAGCAATCTGATGCAAGCTTTGAAGCTTTTCCGCTTGGACAACCAACGGTTTCCCTCTGCCGAGCAAGGCCTGAGCGCCTTGGTGACCAAGCCCAGTGCAGGCCCCGAGCCCATCAACTGGAAGCCTTACCTTGACAAACTGCCCAACGACCCTTGGGGCCACCCATACCAATATCTCATGCCCGGCATCAAGGGTGAGGTAGATGTGTTGTCGTTTGGCGCCGATAGACAAAGCGGCGGCGAAGGCAAAAACGCCGATATCGGCAGTTGGCAATAAACAAACCTTTACCCATGTCAAGCCAATGCACGGGCTTTACCTTGCTGGAGTTGTTGCTGGTGCTGGCGATCATTGCCATTGGCAGCATAGCGGTCACCCTGAGCTTGCGCGACAGCCCTCAAACCGGTTTGCAGATGGAGGCCGAGCGCTTGATCGCCGTACTTGAGGGCAGCCGTGCCGATGCCCGTGCGAGCAACACCACGCTGCGCTGGCACGCAGACGACAAGGGCTTTGAAGTGCAAACTCTGCCCGCTTCAGGAACCGCATTTCATGCCATGGCTTGGCAATTTAAAGGCACACAAGCCACGCCCACAGATGTACTGATCAGCGCCGAACCCATACAAGCCCGCACGACAGTGACTCTGCGCCATGGCAGTGGTGCAAGCCTCAAAATTGGCACCGACGGTGCAGCGGCTTTCAAGGTGTTGCCATGAAACGCGGCTTTACCCTGATTGAAGTTCTAGTGGCCTTGGCCATCGTCGCGGTCAGCGTAATGGCAGGCATACGTGCTGCAGGCAGCATGACGCGCAATGCCGATCGGCAATGGCAGGTTTTGCTCGCTCAAGTGTGTGCCGACAACGCCTTGTACCGACTGCGACTGGGCAGCACCTTGCCCAATGTGGGCGAGAGTCGCGTCACCTGCCCACAAGCCGAACTGGTGCTGGATGTGGTGCTGACGGTACAGACCACGCCCAACCCTTCGTTCAGAAGGGTAGATGCGCAAGTGTTTTTTAAAACCTTGCCCTTGTTGCGGGTCAGCACCATTTTGGGACGCTGAATAAATGCGCCGCGTACTGGGTTTCACGCTGATTGAAGTGCTGGTGGCGCTGGCCTTGATGGCCTTGCTGGGCTTGATGGGTTGGCGTGGTTTAGATACCTTGATACGCACCCGTGAAGTGACGCAGTCGCGCACAGACACGGTGGCTTTGGCGCAGGTGAGCTTGGGCCAATGGCGGGCAGACTTGAACTCGCAAATGGCTCTGCCAGGCCTGCTGGGCGACAACAGCATGGACTGGAATGGCAGCGTGATGCGCATCTTGCGCCGCAGCAGCACGCCCTTGGCAGACGGCGGCGATGCGGGCATAAAGGTGGTGGCGTGGGCGCTGCGCGACGGCCACTGGCGGCGCTGGCAGTCGCCCGATATGCAAACCCCAGCCGCCTTAGAGCAGGCATGGTTGTTGGCTGAACTTTGGGGGCAAAACCCCAGCACCGACTTGTTGCAACAAGAGGTGCAACTCATGCCCTTAGCAAGTTGGCAGCTGTTTTACTTTCGCAATAACGCTTGGACCAACCCTTTGAGCAGCGCCGGCACGGGCGACAACTTGCTGAAAAACCCTGATGCGGTGCAGTTGGTGTTGCAACTAAATGGTACCGATAAGCTGACCTTGGAGTGGGTGCGCGCCGCCTTCAACCCCACGTGACCATGCAGCTGCGCCTTCCCACCACCTCCCAAAACGGCGCGGCCTTGCTGATGGCCATGCTGACTGTGGCGCTGGTGGCGGTGCTGGCGTCTGCGGCGCTGTGGCAACAGTGGCGCACCTTGTCGGTAGAAACCGCCGAGCGCGACGCGCAACAAACCGCATGGCTGTTGCGCGGCGCACAAGACTGGGCTTCGGTGGTGTTGCGCGAAGATGGGCGCTCGGGCAGCACCGATCATTTGGCCGAGCCTTGGGCGGTGCCGCTGCACGAGGCGCGTTTATCGACATTTTTGGCGGCAGGCAACGGGGCCGTGAGCGACAGCGAAAGCTTGACCCAGCAGGTGTATTTGTCTGGGCGCATCACCGATATGCAATCGCGCCTGAACATGACCAATTTGCTGGATGGCAAAAAGCTCAACGAGCGCAGCCTGATAGCCTTTGCCCGCTTGTACCGCGCACTGGGTTTACCCGACACCGAATTGCGCCAATGGACCACGGCGCTGCTGGCCGCGGCGCAAACCCCGCCCGCCGCCAACGCGGCTTTGCTGCCACAGCGGTTTGAGCAACTGCGCTGGTTGGGCTTGAGCGCACAAAGTATGGCGCGCTTGTCGCCGCACATGACCGTGCTGCCAACGCGCACACCGGTGAACCTCAACACCGCCAGCGCTGAGGTGCTTTATGCCAGCGTGCCCGGTTTGGAATTGCAACAAGCCAAACAAATGACGAATGAACGCGCCAGCCAGCCTTTTGACAACTTGGAAGCGGTACGCACCCGCATGGGCCAAGGCGTTGAGAACATCAACGACAACCAACACGCGGTGAACACCCGGTATTTTGAGGTGACGGGCCAGTTGCGCCATGG
>CAMDIP010000095.1 GCA_945899335.1 Bordetella parapertussis | reverse complement strand
AAATTCAAAAAGCTATTCAGTTTGGTGTGCGAAAAATCAATATTGACACCGACATCCGCTTGGCGATGACGGCGGCAGTACGCAAATTTTTGGCCGAAAACCCCGATAAATTCGATGCCCGCGAGTGGCTCAAACCTGCCCGCGAAGCGACCAAGCTTATTTGCAAACAACGCTACATCGAGTTTGGCTGTGAAGGCCAAGGCGCAAAAATCAAAAACACGCCTTTGCAAATGATGGCCGCTAAATATGGTCAAGGTTTATTGGCGCAGGTAGTTCATTGAATCCCACCCTGCACACCCACACCCTTGGCTCCCTCCCCCTTTTGGCACGCGGCAAGGTACGCGACAATTACGTTGTGGGCAACGACCGTATCTTGATGGTGGCCTCGGACCGCATCAGCGCGTTTGATGTGGTGATGGGCGAGCCCATCCCCGGCAAGGGCGCGCTGCTGACCCAAATGGCGTTGTTTTGGTTTGACAAGCTGGGCCATATTTGCCCCAACCACTTGACCGGTGACGCGCCCGAGAGCGTGGTGAGCGACGCCGAAAAACCTTTTGTGTCACAGCGTTCGATGCTGGTGCGGCGCTTAAAGCCCATACCGGTCGAGGCCGTGGTGCGCGGCTATTTGGCCGGCAGTGGTTGGAAGGAATACCAAGAGAGCCAGTCGGTGTGTGGCGTGCCCTTGCCAGCGGGTTTGAAAAACGCCTCCCGCCTGCCCGAGTCGATCTTCACGCCAGCGGCCAAGGCCGAAGTGGGCGAGCACGACGAGAACATCAGCTTCGAGCAAACCGTAGCCATGATCGGCCAAGACTTGACCGAACGCATCCGCAGCATCAGCATCGCGCTGTACGAAACCGCGTATGACATCGCGGCTTCCAAGGGCATCATCATTGCCGATACCAAGTTCGAATTTGGCTTAAGCCCTGAGGGCACGCTGGTGCTGATGGACGAGGTACTGACGCCCGACTCATCCCGCTATTGGCCCGCCGACGCCTACCGCGAGGGTGCCAATCCACCGAGCTTTGACAAACAGTATTTGCGCGACTGGCTGGACGCCGCGCAGGTGGATGGCGCCGCGTGGAACAAAACTGCGCCAGCGCCGATGCTGCCGTCGGAGGTTATTTCACTCACGGCGGACAAATACCAAGAGGCTTGGGCACGGTTGCGCGACTGATCTAGTTCAAAGCCATGCTCAAACGCCGGCGGTACTTGGAGATCAACTCAGCCTGCGGGTCTTCTTGGGCAGCGGCTTTGCCTGTCAGCTCGATGCCACCGGCTGATTTGCCAGGAACGGGCGCATCCCCCTTGCCCTTAGGTGGAGTCAACAACTCCAAAATAGCCACGATGTTTTTTCGCGCGGCTTCTTCACTCCAAGCTTTATCGCGCATGACGATTTCCAGCAATTCATCCATAGCGGCGGTCCACTCGGCGGCGGCCATCAGCAAACGTGCTTTGGCCAGGCGGGTGTCGAAGTCGCGTTTGTTTTGTGCGATCAAGTCGTCGAACTGCTGCAAGGTCCAGTGGGCACGCTCGTCGGTATTGGCGAAATGCAGCGCCTCGCCCCAGTGCTTCAAAGCATCAAAACGCAGTTGCAACGGAATTTGAGCCAAGGCAGGTGCCAAGGCGGCCTGGGCTTGGTCCAACTCACCCATGGCCATGAGCAATTTCACATAGTCATAACGTGCATCGTCATTGGCGGGGTTGATGGCCAAGGCCTCTTGCAACTTCGCCAAAGCTGAGCCCGTGTCGCCTTGCGCCAGCAAGGCTTCGGCTTCGCTCAAGTCTTCCTCGGCAATCAACTCGCCCTCACTTGGCAGGTGTTTGTCCAAAAACTCGCGTACCTTGCCCTCGGGTAACGCGCCCATAAAGCCATCGGCAGGTTTGCCGCCCATCATCAACACACAGGTGGGAATGCTGCGAATACCAAAGGCTTGGGAAAGCGGCTGCTCATCATCGGAATTGATCTTGACCAACTTAAAACGGCCACCGTAGTCGACCTCCAATTTTTCCAATACAGGGCCAAGTGATTTGCATGGGCCGCACCACGGCGCCCAAAAGTCTACCAACACAGGCACTTGTGTGGAAGCAACGATGACTTCCTCTTCAAAATTCGCAACGGTCACATCAATCATGGGGCGGGTTCCAAGGGGAATAAAATCTATTTTCTCTTAAACGCCAAGCTTACCCGCAGTTCACTCTGCCCCCATCTTATGAACCCTGTTCTCGTAGGTGTACTCATGGGCTCCAGCTCCGACTGGGACACCATGCAACACGCCTCGCAAATCTTGCAAGACTTTGGTATCACCTTTGAAGCCAAAGTGGTATCTGCCCACCGCATGCCCGACGATATGTTTGCCTACGCCCAAAGCGCACAAGCGCGAGGACTGCGCGTCATCATTGCCGGAGCGGGTGGTGCCGCCCACTTGCCTGGCATGTTGGCCGCTAAAACCATGGTGCCGGTGTTGGGCGTGCCTGTACCAAGTAAGCATTTGCAGGGGGTGGACTCCCTGCACAGCATCGTCCAAATGCCCAAAGGCGTGCCAGTGGCCACCTTTGCGATTGGTGCTGCGGGTGCGGCCAATGCGGCTTTGTTTGCGGTAGCCATGCTGGCCCATGACAACCCTGCCTTGCAAAGCGCCTTAGAGGCTTTTCGATCCCAACAAACCGAGGCTGCACGTGCCATGACCGTGCCACCCGCCGCGTGAAGCCCTTGTTGCCTGGCACCACCTTGGGCGTGTTGGGCGGCGGTCAATTGGGTCGCATGTGGAGCCACGCCGCGCAAGCCATGGGCTTTCGCACCGCAGTCCTCGACCCCGACCCGCACAGTCCAGCCGGTTTGATCAGCCATGTGCATGTATGTGCCGACTACCTCGACCCCAAAGGGCTGGCCAATATGGCGGCGCAGTGCCAAGCGATCACCACCGAATTTGAAAACGTGCCTGCCGAGGCTTTGCGTCAACTGGGTTTAACGCTGCCTTGTGCGCCCAGCGCCCAGCCGGTGGCGGTGGCGCAAGACCGCGCCCTCGAAAAAGCGCACTTTGTGAATTGCGGCGTGCCGGTGGCACCGCACGCGGTTTTGCAAAGCCTTGACGATGTCAACCAAGTGAACGTCGCCCTGCTGCCAGGCATTTTGAAAACCACCCGCATGGGCTACGACGGCAAAGGACAGGTGCGCGTAGCAACCTTAGCAGAGTTGGCCGCGGCTTGGCAGCAACTGCAAAGCAATGGTTCAACAGTCTGTATTTTGGAAAAGCGCTTGCCCTTGGCTGCTGAATGCTCGGTGGTACTGGCACGTGGCTTTGATGGATACATGGTGCATTTACCGTTGCAAGTCAATTTGCACCGTGACGGTATCTTGGCGGTCACCGAGGTGTTTGAACAAGCATTGCCCGTCGCCACCGAACAACAAGCTTTACAGGCTGCCTATGAGGTGGCTCGCAGCTTGAACTATGTGGGTGTTTTGTGTGTGGAGTTTTTCGTATTGCATGACGGCCCCGATCGAGATGCTCTGGGCCCCTTGGTGGTCAACGAAATTGCGCCGCGTCCCCACAACAGCGGCCACCACAGCATCGACAGCTGCGATGTGTCGCAGTTCGATTTGCAAGTGCGTTGCATGGCCGGTTTGCCACTGGTGGCGCCACGTTTGCACAGCGCCAGCGTCATGCTGAATTTGTTGGGCGACCTGTGGTTTGCCAGCGGCGCACAAGCCATCGATCCCCCTTGGTCGCAGGTGCTGGCTTTGCAGGGTGTGCATTTGCACCTGTATGGCAAAACCGAGGCTCGAATGGGCCGCAAGATGGGCCACCTCACCGTCACCGCCGCCACGCCAGCCACCGCAAAAGCGCTTGTCCTAAAGGCTGCGGCTTTGCTGGGCATTGCTGCGTGGTGAGCGCTTTTTCAGACGAGGTGAGGCAAGCCGCGCAAGCCTTGTCGCGGGGCGAGTTGATCGGCTTGCCAACGGAAACCGTGTATGGCTTAGCAGCTGACGCTTTGAACCCCAAGGCTGTGGCAGCCATCTTCAGTGCCAAGGGCCGCCCCGCTGACCATCCGCTCATCGTGCATGTGTCAGACGCAGCGCAAGTGGCTTTTTTCGCCAGCAGTGTGCCGGTTTTTGCAAGTCTTTTGATGGCAGCTTTTTGGCCTGGTCCACTCACCCTCATCCTCCCCCGCTTGGCAGGCTTAGCTGACAGCGCCGCCGGTGGTCATGCAACGATTGCGCTGCGATGCCCCTCGCACCCCATGGCGCTTGCGCTGTTGCAAGCAGCGCTCGATTTGGGTGTTCAAGGTGTTGCCGCACCCAGCGCCAACTTATTTGGCCGCGTCAGCCCCACCACCGCTGCACATGTGCGTGAGGCTTTTTCAGAGTTGCTGGTGCTTGATGGCGGCGCCTGCGATATTGGCATCGAGTCCACCATCGTTGATTGCAGCCGTGGGTTTCCCATGCTGATGCGCCCCGGCATGCTGAGCCAATCGCAACTCAGCGCGGCTTGTGGTGTGCAGGTGCTGAGTGCGGCTTCACATTTGGCAGACCCAGGCCCTCAGACAAGCCCCGCGTCGCCTGGCACCTTGGTCTCGCACTATGCGCCGCGCGCACGTTTGCGGCTCCTGAGTGCTGAACAGATGGCATCGCGTTTGCCAACTGCAGGCGATTCCCTGGCAGTATGGGCGCGAAGTTCTTTGGCCATCCCTTCGGGTGTGCGCTGCTTGTCCATGCCCACCGATGCCGCTTCTTGCGCCCACGATTTGTTTGCGCAACTGCGCGCCATGGATGCGTTGGGTGTGCAAGAGATTTGGGTTGAAACCCCGCCCTTGGGCGAAGCATGGGACGGGGTTCGAGACAGGCTAAAACGTGCTTCGACTTGAAGACATTGCCAAATTAATTAGGATCTGACCCCGATTGTTCCGATTGTTTTTCACGGGCCAAGACGTAAATGGTGAGCACAATGCACAGGGAGCCCAACACATCCAGCCAGCCAAAGGCAACGTTCAGCCACAACACCGACACCAAAGCAGCAGACAAGGGCTCAGCGCAGGCCAATAAACTGGTGCGCTGTGGCCCAATGGTTTTGACGGCCAGCAAATAGCAATAAAACGGTACCAAGGTGCCCAACACCACGATAAACAACACGGCCAAGTAAGTGCCTCTGTCCCAGGTGCCAGAAATATGCCAAGGCTGGCTCCAGCCGACAAAGGCTAAACCACCGATCAGCATCCCCCAGCCCACCACCACAGCCGAATCGTGGCGCTTTAGCAAAGCCACGGGTTGCACGGTGTAAAAAGCCAAGGCCAGTGCCGAGGACAAACCCCACAGCAAACCCTCGAAGCTGATTTGCAACACGCCTATTTCGCCGTGCGTGACCAACAACACTGTTCCTAGCATTGCCAACACGATAGCCAGCAGTTCACGGCGCGATGGCCAGCGTCTATAGACCACAGCCAGATACACCGCAATCACTGTGGGCCCAAGGTATTGCAAAACGGTACCAACGGCGGCATTGGAATGTTCTATGACGGCAAAATAAGTGTATTGCACGCCCAACATCCCCAGCATGCCAAACGCCAGCAGCTGTCGTGCGCTTTGTGTGGGTTGCCATACCGACATCACTTGCGATGGGCGCTGCCACCATGCCAGCAGCAAAAGCAGCACACCCGCAATGAGTAAACGCACAGTGACCAACCAATCGATGCGTATGCCCTTTTGCTCGAACACATACTGAGCACAAGCACC
>CAMDIP010000094.1 GCA_945899335.1 Bordetella parapertussis | reverse complement strand
AACAGCGTGCCGCGCGAAGACGGTTTTGACATCGTGGTGGCTTCGGAAGTGATGGCGATTTTTTGCTTGGCCACCAGTTTGGCTGACTTGAAGACCCGCTTGGGTCGCATCGTGGTGGCTTACAACACCGAGGGCGCTCCGGTGCTCGCCAGTGACTTGCAAGCGCATGGCGCGATGGCTGCTTTGCTCAAAGACGCCTTGGCGCCCAATATCGCACAGACCTTGGAAAACAACTTGGCCTTCATTCACGGTGGCCCGTTTGCCAATATCGCGCATGGCTGCAACTCGGTGATTGCCACTGCCACCGCCATGAAATTGGCTGACTATGTGGTGACTGAGGCCGGTTTTGGCGCGGACTTAGGCGCTGAAAAATTCATCGACATCAAATGCCGCAAAGCGGGTTTACAGCCCTCTGCGGTGGTGTTGGTGGCCACGGTCCGAGCGCTGAAATACCACGGCGGCGTGGGCGTTAAAGAGCTTGGCACCGAAAACCTAGACGCCTTGAAAAAAGGCATGGTCAACCTCGAGCGCCACTTGGGCAACATCAAAAACCATTACGGCCTGCCTTGTGTGGTGGCCATCAACCACCGCACCGAGGACACCCCTGCCGAAATCAGTCTGCTGGAACAAGCTTGCGCTGCCTATGGCGCACAAGTGGTGGTGGCCAAGCATTGGGCCGAGGGTGGCGCAGGTGCAGTCGAGTTGGCAAACGCAGTAGTGGCTTTGTGCGAACAACCTAACCAGTTTCAGTTTGTTTACCCCGAAACCGCCACGCTGTGGGAGAAGGCGCAAACCGTTGCGCAAAAAATATACGGTGCACAAGGCATTTCTGCTGACGCCAAAATCCGTGGGCAAATCGACAAATTGCAAGAACAAGGTTATGGCCACTACCCCATTTGCATTGCCAAAACCCAGTACTCTTTTTCAACGGACCCTAAACTGTTGGGTGCGCCTTCTGGCCACACCATGAACATCCGCGAAGTGCGTTTGGCGGCTGGCGCAGAATTCATCGTCATGGTGTGCGGCGACGTGATGACCATGCCTGGTCTGCCTAAGGTACCCTCTGCCCATGCAATCGATTTGGACGAGCAAGGCAATATCGTGGGTTTGTTCTGATTTTTTTTAAGGGTAGTCATGCGTAAATGGACAGTGTTGATTTCCTCGGTAACGGCGGCCTCTTTGTGCAGTTTGGCACTGTTGGTGGCCACAACGGCAGGTGCCGCCAGCGACGACCAAGCCTTGCTCGACAAGGCCAAGTCCTTGTTCAAGCCTTTGCCAGACAGTTCTGCCTTGGAAAACACTGCGCTTACCCCTGACCGTGTGGCGCTTGGCAAAGCGCTGTTTTTCGAAACCCGTGTTTCTAGCGATGGTCGCCAAGGCTGTGTCAGTTGCCACAACCCTGCTTACCATGGCGGCGACAGCTTGCCCTTGTCCATGGGGGTTCATGGCAAGGTGCTGCCTCGCAACGCCCCCACGGTGTTCAACACTTCTTTGTTGGTGGCCCAGCACTACGGCGGCAACCGTGCCAGCGTGGAAGAGCAAGCCGTCAAGGCGCTGACCAGTCTCGTGGCCTATGGCAATGCCACTTATGAGCAAGCCGAAAAAAAGCTGGCCTTATTAGGTTACCAGCCTTGGTTTGATAAAGCTTTTGCTGGCGACGCCAAACCTTTGAGCGCTGAGAACTGGGGCAAAGCGATAGGCGCGTTTGAGCGGACCTTGCTGACACCCGCACCGTTTGACCGTTACTTGAAAGGCGACAGCAATGCCCTGAGCGCCCAAGCCAAGCAAGGGCTGAAAACCTTCATCGACACCGGTTGTGCCGGATGCCACAACGGTGTCACCGTCGGTGGCCAAAGCTTCCAAAAATTTGGTATCACTCAAGACTATTGGTTGGTCACGGGCAGCACCGAAAAAGAGGCTTTCAAGGGCTACGACAAAGGCCGCTTTCAAGACACCAAAAACGAGGCAGATGCCTTCATGTTCAAGGTCTCTCAATTGCGCAATGTGGCAATGACCCCACCTTATTTCCATGACGGCTCAGCTGCCACCTTGTCCCAAGCGGTGCGCATCATGGCGCAGTTGCAACTGGGCAAACAACTCAGCGACACGCAAGTGGCTGACATCGTTAGCTTCTTGGAAAGCTTGACGGGCGAGGTGCCTGCCGATTTCGCCAAAGCGCCCATCTTGCCTGTGGCTTCGCACTAAACACGTTCCTGCCAGAGCCACCATGCCACGCTTTCTACGCATTGTTTTTTGCATAGCCTTGGGGCTTGCGCAGGGCGCGGCAAATGCTGCGTGGACCTACATGGGCCACTTAGATGGCCATACCGTCATGATTGACCGCAACTCGGTTCAACTCAAAGGCCGCAATGCTTTGGTGTGGATGTTGACCAACTACAGCAGTGTGACCGCTACCCAGCTTTTGTCGGCCACCACCCATTTAGAGTTTGATTGCGATAAAAACAAAGTCAGGTATTTGCAGTTCTACGGCTACGAAGGACAAATGCAAAGCGGAGCACGTTTGATCACCAAAAACCAATCCAGTGTATTTGTGCCAGTCGAATTTGGCACCATCATGAAAAGCTTTCAGCAAATTGCATGTACGAGAGGCCCCTTCTTTCGGCAAGAAGGCGTGCTTAACAAACCGTCAAAGTAACTTCAGCCAAGCCCGGCATGGCAAAGCGAAGTGTCTGACCAGCCAGCGGAAACTGTGACGCCACCCAACTGCCGGTGGTGACCCAGTCGCCCGCTTTGAAGCTGCGACCGCGCTTACGCAAATGGTTGGCAATCCAAGCCATGGCAATGAGCGGGTGTCCCATGACATCGCCGCAATCACCTTGGCCTATGACTTGGTCGTTGATGAAGGCGCTGGCTTGGGTTTGCCATAGCGTGTCAAAGTCTTTGGCTGCAATAGCGGGTCCCAAGACCGCCCCATGGTTCCAAGCGTTCTCTGCCACCAAGCTGAAAAAGCCTTTATTCAGCAGGGCGTAGTCGGCGAATCGGTCGTCTGCGATTTCAAGCGAGGGGTAAGCACAGTCTAGGTAAGGCAAGATGCTGTACCTGTCCCAATCGTCTTCGCGCTCTGGCAAGTCTTGGCCAAATTGCAAGGCCAACTCAAACTCCACGATCAGGTGCTGGTACCCAGCGGCCTGCACCTTTTGACCATTGGCAAACACCGTGTCAGCCAGCACGCAACCCGAGATGGCGTCGTCAAAGCCTACAAAGGCCCGCATGGCTGGCGTGGTGATAGCTATTTTGTAGCCACCCACCTGCGTATTTCTTTGCGCTGCTTGTTGTTGCACAAAAGCGTCTTGGCTGGCATAGGCTTGCCCCAGTGTCTGAATTGCAAACGGTGACACTAAGGCATGAAAAGGTTCACGGCTATTTTGTTGGCGAAGCAATTCGGCAGCCGTTGCTTGAGCCCCAACCCAGTCCTGAGAAAATTCGGTTTTCATGTCGCCAGTGTGGCACAGACTTGGCTCTACAGCCTAAGGTGTTGAGTAACATGCGCCCCATGCAATTCATCGAAACCGCGTTGCTGCGTATAGGCTACAAAGAATGGAACCCCGAGGGGCAGCACGCTATTGTGCTGACGCATGGCTGGCCCGACAGCCCACGCTGTTGGCATGAAGTTGTGCCGCACTTGGTGCAAGCGGGCTACCGCGTCATTGCACCGGCCTTGCGCGGATTTTTGCCCACCACATTTTTGCGCGAAGACACGCCACGTACGGGGCAACTCTCTAGCCTTGGGCGTGACATGGTCGAGTTTGTGCAGGCCTTGGGCCTAGAAAAACCTGTCTTGGTTGGCCACGACTGGGGTGCAAGGGCAGTGGCCAATGCCTGCGGTTTACAACCTGGCATTGCCAGCCACATGGTGTTGATGTCGGTGGGCTACGGCACCAACGACCCCACGCAAGACTTGAGCATGCAACAAACCCAGCTTTACTGGTACCACTGGTTCATGGCCACCGCTCGCGGCGAGCGCTATGTACGCGCCAACGCCAAAGAGTTCTCGCAACGCATGTGGGATACCTGGGCGCCCAAGGGCTGGTATCTTCCCAATGAATTCGAGCAAACCGCCATGGCGTTCAACAACCCCGATTGGGCTGAGGTGACCTTGCATTCCTACCAACATCGCTGGGGCCACGCAACTAGCGACCCTTACTATGACGCAGATGAAGCCAAGCTCCACCCAGCACCTGTATTGAATGTGCCCACCTTGATGTTGCATGGTGAGGTTGATGGGGTGAGTTTGCCTGCCACCTCGGCCAACCGTGAGAAGTTTTTCAGCGGGCCTTACCAGCGCCAGCTGTTGCCGGGGGTAGGGCACTTTCCTCAGCGCGAAGTGCCCAGCAAAGTGGCTCAGGCTATCTTGGGATTCTTAAAAACCAATATTCAATAGTTGCTTGTTGGAGGGATATATCCTTTGCACAGCACCAGTAACTCAGCCAAGGAATTGACTTGCATTTTTGACAGGATCTGGCCACGGTATTTCTTTATGGTGTCAGCCATTAAGCCTTTTACCGACGCAATGTGTTTGTTGCCGTGCCCCATTAGCATCAATGGCAGGATACTTTGCTCACTTGGGTTCAAATTTTTATGCAGCGACTCCACACGAAGCAGACGCTTTTGGTCTTCATGCCGTTGAGAATCTTGTTTTAAGCCTTTGTCTATAGCTTGGATTAGCTGTGAGTGGGGAAAGGGTTTCCATAAAAATTCAATGGCACCAAATTTCATTGCATCAATAATTTCTTGACTCTGACTTTCGCCACTCATGTAAATGATGGGTAAGGACCAATCTTTCTCAAGTAATGCTTTGTGCAAATCCAAGCCAGACATTTGTGGCATGCGCATATCCACAACCAAGACAGCGGGTGAGCAGCGTCTAGCCTTTTGCAAAAACGATATTGCACTGCCAAAGTCGATAACTTCATATCCAAGATGCTTCAGCATAAATTCCAAATTCATGCGAAGGTCGTCGTCATCTTCAACTAAAAATACAAGTCCTTTGGCTGTCATGGTTCTCTTTATGGCATAACTGGCTGAATATCTGAAAATTTCTTGATTCGACCTTTAATAATATTAAAGTATCGAGTTATTTTAGTGTTAATTTAAAGATATTAATTAGAAATATCCCCATTTGGGGGTGTTCAGTCAACACTAATTGAGTGATATTAAAGGCTACCTTTTTAAATTGTTTAGGTACTGCTATGGCACTTACTGCATCAGATCCGGTTAATGTGATTGAGGCTGGTCGTCTGCTTCAAGAGGCTCGGACCCAAAAAGGCCTATCCCTTGAAGCGATGTGCAAGCTCTTGGGTATGGGTCAATATCAAATTCAGGCAATTGAAGCGGGTGACGTCAACTATTTTAAAAAAAGCACAACGACACTGATTTGGCATGCTCGTATATACGCCAAGAAAATCGGGGTTCATCTCCCAGAGGTCGTATTCACTGGTATCAGGCGTCATTCAACAACTCCCCATTACACCGCGCCAAATATTCCTGCTTTTCTTTTGAAATTACCATCGCAATCAGAAACTGACGCTACGGCTTATGAAAGAAGATAGCCATAAAGCCAGTGATTGATAAATGATGTTTTTTAAGTATTTCACTCAATGGTATTCAACAGACCTTGCAATAGATCTTGGAACAGCAAATACTTTGATATATGCAAAGGGTCATGGCGTTGTACTTAATGAGCCATCTGTAGTCGCTATACAGCATGTGGCAGGAATTCGAGGAAAAAAAAATGTAATTGCAGTAGGTCGAGAAGCCAAATCAATGCTTGGGCGAGTACCGTACAGCATTGAAGCAATCAGACCCATGAAAGACGGTGTGATTGCGGATTTCACAATCACTGAGCAAATGCTTAA
>CAMDIP010000093.1 GCA_945899335.1 Bordetella parapertussis | reverse complement strand
AAGTTTGCCCACAACGCCTCTAGCGCCAGCAAAGGCGCGGTGCTCGATTTGTTCTAAAAGGAAAACCCATGAAACGTGTGATGACTGCCACCCTGCTGGGTCTTTGCTTGGCCACCCCCGCCATGGCCAACAAAGAACTGGCGCAAGCCAAGAACTGCTTGGCTTGCCATTCGGTGGACAACAAAGTGGTCGGGCCTGGGTTCAAAGAAGTCGCTGCCAAATACGCGGGTAACAAAGCGGCAGCCGCCACCCTTGCTACCAAAATCATCGCAGGTGGCAGTGGCGTGTGGGGAGCTATTCCGATGCCTGCCAATCCACAGGTGAAAGAGGCTGAAGCTAAACAGCTCGCGGCCTGGATTTTGGGATTGAAGTAACTCGCTCCGTCATTGCGAACAATGACGGGTTGCGTCAATTACGGCTTGAGGTATTCCTTCAATATGCCCGCCCCTACGGTGTATTTGGGATCAACAAAGTTACCCAAACGCACCTTGCCGCATTGGCTGAGCATCATGTAAGCGTCCCAACGGTCGAAGCCAAACTCGGCTTCCATCCACAACACCAAATCTTTGTAGGCGATGCGGGTGGCGTCTTCCAAAGGCCGCGCGCTGCCAATGGTCATGATCATGTCTTCGGTTTCCAAACGTGGCCAAGTGATGGCCCAGTTTTTGATGAGGTCAACCTGAATGGTGGTGGTGCTTTGAAACTCCACCGCGGTGCCACACACCTCGCCATCGCCTTGGCAAGCGTGGGCGTCACCAATGAACACCCTTGCGCCATCGGTACACACCGGTAAATAGGTGATGCTGCCTGGTCCCATATCGGGCAAATCCATATTGCCGCCGTGGGTGTCGGGCGTCAAGGTGTTGATGGAGTCGAGCATGGGCGAGCAACTCAAGGTGCCAATGTGCGGCTTGTAGGGCAGCGTTACGCGCTTGCTCCAGTACACCCCTTTTTCATCCACATCGATCTTGCGAACAATCTCGGGCAAAGGTTGGGTCAACAGCGAGGTGAACATGGTGGCGCTCAAAGCACCAAACTCAGGGATCATGGCGCAGGTGCCACGCGGGTTGGGGCCACGCGGGGCCATCGATTCGATGTACACCGCAATCACATCACCAGGCTGCGCGCCTTCGACCATGATGGGACCGTTTTGCGGATTGACAAAGGGCATGGTCAGCACTTTGGAGGGCAGGTCTTGCTCTGTTTTCACTTTGCCATCAAAAGCGTCACGCGTCTCAACGATGATGCGGTCGCCAGGCTTGACGCTCAACACCGGCTGCGAGTACGGGCCAATGGTGTAGTGGTAAGTGCCTTGCTTGGCCTCGGTCAACTCGTGGGTGACAGCTTGACGACCTTGGGCCACGCCACGTTGGCGCATGATGGATTGTTCTAACCATGACATAGAGATACTCCTTTGACTCAAACTTTGGGGTGATGACGGTGCCAATCGGTGGCTTGCTGAAATGCCCAGCCAGCGCGGATGATCATGTCTTCCTCGAAATGGCGACCGACAAACTGGCAACCAATCGGCATACCTTGGGGCGTGAAGCCAGCTGGCAAAGTGATGGTGGGTTGGCCCGTCATGTCAAACGGGCAAGTGAATTTCAACAAGGCGCTGAGCAACTCGGCGTCGGTGGCCAATTTGCTCATGCGCTCCCATGTGGGCGCGGCAATGCCGGTGGTGGGAATCAGCAGCAAATCGATGTCTTGGAACAAGGTGTCTACGCGGCCCCTGAAGTCGTGGCGGCGCAAAATGATTTTTTGGTAATCCATGCCGCTCAAAGCGTGGCCTAGGTCGATCAAACCCGCCAAGCCAGCGCCGTACTCAGACTTGCGAGAGGGGTAAGTGGCCTCATGCGCCACGGCAGTCTCAGCGCCGCACAAGGGAAACCAGTCGTCAATGGCATGTTGAGGGTCGGGGAACTTCACTTCTTTGACAATAGCGCCTTGCGCCTTGGCTACCTCGATCATGGCCATGAAAGCTTGCTTGCTGGGCTCGTCGATGCCCTCCAAGCTCCACTTTAAATCGATACCGACACGAACACCTTTGAGGCCTTTGCTCATGCTGGCCAAGTAATCGGGTACTGGTAACAAACTGGCGGTGGGGTCTTTGGCATCCGCACCCGCGATCACGCCCAAAATAGCTGCTGCGTCTGCCGCACTGCGGGTCATGGGCCCCAAGTGGTCTAGGGTGGCGGCCAACTCGAAAGCGCCATAGCGGCTGACCCGCCCCCATGTAGGCTTGATGCCAGTGATGCCATTGGCGGCACAGGGAAAGCGAATGGAGCCGCCGGTGTCCGACCCCAGCGAGCCGTAGCACAGGCCTGCGGCGGTGGCCACGCCTGAGCCGCTGGAAGATGCACCCGGCCATTGCCCTGCGCCCCAAGGGTTGACGGGTGGCGTGATGTTGGGGTGGTGGTCTGCGTAAGCGCCTTCGGTCAGCTGCAACTTGCCCAAAATGACCGCGCCAGCTTCGCGCAGTTTGCGCACCACGGTGCCGTCTTCTTTGGGGATGTTGTTGGCATGGATGGTCATGCCAGCAGCCGTCTTGGTGCCAGCTGTCCAACACAGGTCTTTCACAGCAATAGGCACACCGTGCAGCGGCCCCAAGATGTGCCCAGCGCCAATGGCCTTGTCTGCCGCCTGAGCGTCTGCCAGCGCGTGATCGGCCATGACGGTGGCATAGCTCTTCAAGCTGCCATCGAGTTGCTCGATGCGTTTGAGCTGGGCTTGGGTGGCCTCGACAGAGGAAATTTGGCGAGATTGAATCTGCTTGGAAATTTCCAGCAATTCAGTGAAATGTGCTTTGTCTTGGCTCATGGCAACCCCTTGATGGTGAGTCCCATTGTGCGCGATGGCGGCGGGATTTGTCCATAAATAATTTTCCAATTCAAGTAAAAAGGATAAACAGAGCAGGCCATAATGGGTTTTGTCATGCACCGATTTAAGGCATCGCCATGAGCACATCTTCCCGCTGGAAAAACCGCCCCGAAGGTTCAACTTGGGGGGACTTCGGCCCCGACGACCAGTTTGGCCGAATGAATTTGCTCACCCCCGCCAAAGTCTTGCAAGGCGTGTCCGAGGTCAAACAGGGCCTGAGCTTTAACCTGAGCTTGCCGCTGGACTTCCCTGGCGGCTCGGTGCTCAACCCGCGCCGCAGCCCGCCCGTCCTGCGCCCCACAGTGCGCAACGGCAAGCCGAATATGAACTACCAAATGTGGTGCGACGACCCCTTGTGTACCGATGTCATGAGCGACGACTTGGTCATCATGCATTTGCAATACAGCACGCAGTGGGACAGTTTGGCGCATGCAGGATCTATGTTCGACGCCGACGGCGATGGTCAACCCGTTGCGCTGTACTACAACGGCTTTCGCGCTGGCACCGACGTCATTGGCCCAGACCACAACGAGGGCGCAGGCATTTTCGATTTCATCAAAGTGCCACGCGAGTCCACCTCTTATGCCAAAGCCTTGGGCATCGAAAAAATGGCTGAGCGTTGCGTGCAAGGCCGTGCGGTGATGATCGACTTGCACGCCCATGTGGGCAACACCGGCGCGGTGGTGGGCTACGACATGCTGATGGACATCATGGCCAAAGACAAAGTGGTGGTGGAAGAAGGCGATATGGTGTGTTTGCACACCGGTTTTGGCGAGGTGCTGCTGGGCATGAACAAACAGCCCGTCGGCGCGGTTTTAGACAAAAGCGGCTCAAGCCTTGATGGGCGCGACGAGCGCTTGAAACAATGGATCACAGACAGCGGTTTGATCGCCCTGATCGCCGACAACTACGCGGTGGAAACCTACCCTGCTCTGCCCCATGCAGGCGCTTGCGCCGCCCTGCCTTTGCATGAGCATTGCTTATTCAAGCTGGGGGTTCACTTGGGCGAGTTGTGGCATCTCACGCCCTTGGCTAACTGGCTGCGAGCCCATGGCCGTTCACGGTTTTTACTCACTGCACCGCCCCTGCGTTTGCCGGGAGCGATTGGCTCACCCGCGGCACCCATCGCCACGGTCTAAGCGCTGGTTGCCTTAAGTGGCGCAAACTTTTCTGATCAAGGCCTCAAAGAACGATTTGGGCTGAGGTGTGTACCAGCGGAAATAACGTTTTTTGGGATCTGACGATGCGCCGCCTTGGGTGACATTGCCGTTGCCCATGCGCCCATCAAAGTCAGTGAACTTGATTTGGCGCTGCCGGTAAGTCAGGCATTGGACATGCCGAACAGAAATACGTGAACTGGTGAGGTAAGCACAGCTGTCACCTTTACACGCCTCTTTTTTGCCTGTGGGATAGTCGGACATGGTGGTGACTTGTATCATGCCATCCACATCGCTGATGCTTGCCAAGTCGATGTAATGGTTTTCGCCAAAGTCAGCATCTTGCATGATGGGTGTCCATTCAGCATGGGCCGCCATCGCCACTGCAAACAAACTTAAAACCAAAAAGCGCTTCATGCATCACTCCTAACAAAGTGTCATTGTAGGCAGCTTCAACCATGCCCCTTCAGGGCCGATGTTTCATCAGGCAATCGATCACTTCAGAACTCAATTCAAAACCTTGGCCATGCTGCTGGGCTAACTGGCGGCAGTTGCTGACAAAAGTTTCCAAGCCTTCAGAGAAGACGAATTGCAATGCGCCCCCCGTCCACGCCGGAAAGCCAATGCCAAAAATAGAACCGATGTTGGCGTCATGCGCAGAGGTCAGCACGTTTTCTTGCAAGCAACGCGCCGTCTCTACCGCTTGGCGGTAAAGCAGTCGCTGCTTCATAGCCAACTGCAGCGCTTGGGGTTCACCCATCAAGGGTTTTTCAAAATGCTGTTTCAAACCCGACCATAAGCGCTTGGGACCAGCGGATGAGTAATCGTAAAAACCCGCACCTGCAGCTCGCCCTGAGCGTTTGAATTCGTTGACCATGCGCTCGACAATTTTTTCACCTGCGGAACTGACGTAGGTTTTGCCTTCAGCCGCGAAATCGCTGCGGGTTTGCTCCATGACATGCACAGAAAGCGATAAAGAGGTTTCATCCATCACAGCCAAAGGCCCTACCGGCATCCCAGCTGCCAAGGCAGCGTGTTCGATCAAGGCCGCAGGAATGCCCTCACCCAACATGGCCGCGCCCTCCATCACATAGGTGCCAAACACGCGACTGGTGAAGAACCCCCGCGAGTCATTCACCACAATGGGTGTCTTGCCAATCGCGACCACATAGTCGTAGGCACGTGCCAAGGTTTCATCGTCGGTGTGTGCGCCTTTGATGATTTCAACCAAACGCATTTTGTCCACCGGCGAGAAGAAATGCAGGCCGACAAATTTTGTGGGCCTGACGCTGGCTTGGGCCAAGCCAGTGATGGGCAAGGTCGAGGTGTTGGAGGCGAACACGCCGCCCGCCGCCATCAGGGCTTCTGCCTCTTGGGTGACTTGCGCTTTGAGGGCACGGTTTTCAAACACCGCTTCAATGACCAAATCGCAGCCTTGCAAATCTTGCAGCTGCGCCGAGGGGTGTATCAACGACAGCACCTGCGCTTGCTTGGCCTCGCTCATGCGCTTTTGCGCAACCCGCTTGTCGGTCAATTGGCGGCTGTAGTCACGCCCCCGCTCGGCTTTCTCCAAACTGGTGTCTCGCAACACGCAGGCAATGCCTTTCATGGCGTTGGCATAAGCGATGCCAGCCCCCATCATGCCGGCGCCCAAGATACCCACCTTGGCAGGTTTCCAAGGCGCAAAACCACTTGGTCTGGATTTACCTGCCTTGATGGCATTGAGGTTGAAAAAGAACGCAGTGATCATGTTCTTGGTGGTTTGGCTCACCATCACCTTGGCCAGCTTGCGGCTCTCGATGCGGGTGGCGGTGTCGTAATCGACTTGCGCTCCCTCGACCAT
>CAMDIP010000092.1 GCA_945899335.1 Bordetella parapertussis | reverse complement strand
GCTGAAGAACTGAAGAAGTTTTTGATTTTGTACGACTGCGGTACGCCCCGCATTTTTGAAGACAACACCTTCCGTTATGTGTTTCGCACCGCCGCACACGCCACCATGGACAACGTGTCCATGGCGCGTTATTTAAAAGCGCGCAACATCCCCGTTAAAACCTACAACCTCATCAACCAAGATTACGCTTGGGGTCAAGATTCCCGCAAAGACTTTATTTTGTCAATGACGAACCTGTACCCCGATGCCAAAGCTGGCGTGGACCAGTTGCCCAAGTTCGGCGCGGGCCAATACGGCACCGAAATCTCTGCCCTCATGTCGCAACCCGCCGACTTGGTTCACTCCAGTTTATGGGGCGGCGACTTGCAAGCCTTTGTGCTGCAAGCCGGGCCGCGCGGCTTGTTTAAAAAGTCACAAGTGGTGTTAACAGCGGGTGACCATGTGCTGCCTGGCTTGGGCGAAAAAATGCCCGACGGTACCATTTTGGGTGCCCGTGGTGCGTATGGCTTGATGGCGCCGCCCTCACCCCTGAACACTTGGTTCTGGGACCTCTACAGCAAAGCCAACAATGTCTACCCTGTGCAAGCGCCTTACCGCATGGCGCAAGCCTTAATGGGCTTGAAGTTGGCTGCCGAGAAAGCTATGGCCGCCAACAAGGGTAAAAAACCGTCTACCGAAGTTTTGGCCGCCTCTCTTCGGGGCAGTGAGTGGATGTCGCCTGGCGGCAAGATTCGCATGGCACTCTCCAATGGCCAACAAGCCATTCAAGACTCCGCCATTGGTCGTACCCAATGGGATGCCACGAAAAAAATGGTGGTGCTCAACGACATCCAACGCTTTGACGCAGAGTGTGTCAATCCGCCGTTGAATGTGAAGTCCGAAGACTGGCTGAAGTCTGGCTTTGCCGGTGCCAAGTGCGATGCCAAGCCTGCAGCAGCGGCAAAAACGGCCGATAAAAAACCTGCCAAATAAAAAGCCCCCGTGAATTTAGCGCTCACCATTGCCATTGATGGCGTGACCTATGCGTCATGGCTGTTCATCGTCGCCCTCGGTCTGACCTTGGTGTTTGGCGTCTTGAAAATCCTCAATATCGCGCATGGCAGTTTCTACGCCTTGGGTGCATACGTCACCGCAACATTGGTGTCCTTGGCGGCTTCGTGGGCCTTGCCGCCTGCCATGTCCTTGGTGGCGATGTTGCTGGCCGCGGTGTTAGTGGCCGTTTTGGTCGCCCCTTTGACCGAGCGCGGCTTGTTGCGGTTTTTTTATGGCCGTGATGAGGTCTTATTGGTGCTGGTCACTTACGCTATGTTTTTGATGATGGAAGACCTCACCAAATTGATTTGGGGTGCCAATCCTTTCTATGTGTCCGAGCCCTATGGCATGTTTGGCAACATTGACATCGGCAACCAAACCTATGTGGGCTATGACTTCATGTTGGTGGCGCTCGCCGTGGTGGTGGGCTTGGGCGTTTGGTGGGGCTTGAACCGCACACGCTTTGGCAAGATTGTGACTGCCGTGATTCACAGCGCCGAAGTCGCCTCCAGCATGGGTATACAGGTGTCGCGTGTCTATATGTTGGCGTTTGCTGTGGGCATCTTTTTGGCCGCCTTGGGCGGCGCCTTCACCGCGCCTATGTTGTCGGTGCAACCAGGCTTGTCGGTCGGCGTCATCATCATCTCGTTTGCGGTGGTCATCATTGGCGGTTTGGGCAGTATCGAGGGCGCGGCCATCGGCGCTTTGATTGTGGGCTTGGCCCGCGCCTTGGCGGTGCATGTGTGGCCAGTGGCCGAATTGTTCTCGGTGTATTTGGTCATGGCCTTGGTGCTGATGTTTCGCCCACAAGGTTTGTTTCAGCGCATACAAGCGCGAAAAATTTAAGCCATGACGCTGAGCGCTTTGTTACTGCGAGCTTTGGTCGTGCTGCTGGTGTTGGCTGGTGCGGGCTATGCCCTGCCCTCGTGGATGCAATTCATGCTCACCATGGCCATGGCCAATGGCTTGGTGTCCTTGGGCATTGTGTTGCTCATGCGTGGTGGTGTGGTGGCTTTTGGCCAAGGCCTGATGTCGGCTATCGGTGGTTATGCCGCTGCCTTGGTCTTTTTGAATTGGGGTATTACCGACGCGGTCTTGCTCGCATTGCTTGGCGGCATTAGCGCCATGCTCATCACCGCGCCTTTTGCACCTTTGCTGGCACGCTACCGAGGCATTTTCTTTTCTATGCTGACCTTGGCGTTGTCCATGGTCGGCTATGGCTTGCTGGTGAAAACCGAGTCATTGGGTGGCTCGGACGGCTTCAATATGGGCCGCGTCACGCTCTTTGGTCAGGCGCTGGCAGATGACGAGGTGCGTTTTGGGTTGTATGCCACCACCCTGGTCTTGACATTGGTAAGCGCGGTGTTGGTGAGAATTTATTTTTTATCCAGCCGAGGCTTGGTTACCCGTGCGGTGCGTGACAACGAATTGCGTGTGGAGTATTTGGGCGGCTCTGTCAGTCAAACCATGAGCTTGAACTTCGTCTTGGCAGCATTTCTAGGCGGCATGGGTGGCGCTTTGGCAGTGATGGTGCTGGGGCACATTGACCCCAACTTCAGCTACTGGACCACCTCCGGCGAGTTTGTGTTTGTGGCCATCTTGGCGGGCAGCCAAAGCGTGGTGGCGGTGATGTTGTCGTCATTGGTGCTGGAGATGGTGCGTTCTTTTTCCAGCGCTTACTTTCCCAACACCTGGCAATTGGCGCTGGGTATTTTTCTGTTGCTGGTGATTCGCTTCATGCCGCTGGGCTTGGGCTCTTTGTGGAGCAAGACTGAAAAACCGTCGGAGAAACAGTCATGAGCGACGCACTGCTGTTGCACGCCCAAGGCTTGAACAAACAATTTGGCGCGGTGGTGGCCGCTCAAGACGTGAATGTGCGCGTCAAGTCCGGCGAGCGGGTGAGTTTGATTGGCAGCAACGGTGCAGGCAAGACCACGTTTGTCAACATGATCACCGGCTATGTCCGCGCCGACAGCGGCAGCATATTGCTGGATAACACCGACATCAGTCGCATGAGTCCTCGCCAAATCACCCGCATGGGCGTGGCGCGGTCGTTTCAAATCCCGCAGCTCTACCCCAGCATGACGGTGTTGGAAAACATGCTGGTGGCTTTGGCCTGCCATGAAAATCGTTTGTCCACTTGGTTGCCTGCTGCCACCTCTGCACGGGTGTTGCGAGCAGACGAGGTGTTGTCGCGCTTTAACCTGCTCAAGCACCGTGACCGCTTGGTGTCCGAGTTGCCAGGCGGCCTTCGCAAACTCATTGACATCGCTTTGGCCATGACCGGTGCGCCGCGCTTGTTGCTGTTGGACGAACCCACCAGTGGTGTGGCGGCAGAAGAAAAATTTCCCATGATGGACACCATCATGCTGGCCTTAGAGGGTCAAGCCTTGACCGTTCTGTTTGTGGAACACGATATGGACATCGTCAACCGCTACTGCGACCGCGTGGTGGCGTTTTACAGCGGCCGCATCATTGCCGACGATGTGCCTTCGGTGGCGTTGGCGCAAACCGATGTGCGCCGCTACGTCACCGGCGAGCGACTGCCCGAGGACGCGCCCCATGCTTGAGCTTCGCGATGTGCATGTTGATATCGCTTCCGCGCAAGTCTTGCGCGGACTGCGCTTGCAAGTGGGCAAGGGGCAGATGGTCGGCTTGGTCGGGCGCAACGGTGCGGGTAAAACCAGCACCTTGCGCAGCATCATGGGTCATTTGACGCCACACACAGGGCAGATTCTTTTTGACGGCCAAGACTTGGTGCAGATGCCTGCCCATGTGCGAGCCGGTTTAGGCATCGGCTATATGCCCGAAGACCGCGGCTTGGTGCCTGAACTGACCGTGGAAGAGAACATGGTGTTGCCCTTGTGGGTCAGCCCCACACTTGATTTGAGCAAGCGTTTGAACTGGGTTTACGAGGTCTTGCCCGAGCTCAAGGCCATGTCCGATAGGCGGGCTTTGTTGCTGTCGGGTGGTCAACAAAAAATGGTGGCGCTCGCCCGTGCCTTGGCGGTGGGCACGCGGTTGTTGCTGCTTGACGAGCCTTTTGAGGGTGTGGCGCCGGCCCTGTCCATGCGTTTGTCCGAGGTGATTGGTAAGTTGAAGTCCACCGACTTGTCGGTCTTGATTGCCCAATCGGATATCAACCATGCCAACGATTTGTTGGACGCGCAAGTTGTGATCGAGCGTGGTGCCAACGCCGCTTGATCTCCCGTCATTGCGTCTTGTTGTCATTGCGAGCGAAGCGAAGCAAACCCCCTCCTCTAAGCGCGTCAGAGCCAAGGGCTGCTCGCTCCGGGCTTGCGGTGCAGGTCGGCCGCCGCCGACGTTGTGTAAGCATGGAGGCGAGGCCGAACCTGTGGTGCGAGTCAGAAGGGTTCAGCAGTTTGCTTCGGCCTGTGGCCTCGCAATGAGAGGGGATTGCCTCGCTGCGCTCGCAATGACGAGGGTCAGTACAAAAACACCTTGCCGGGGTTCATGATGTTTTTCGGGTCCAGCGCATGTTTGATGGTGCGCATCATGGCTACCGCACCGACCCCAGCCTCTGTCACCAAAAAATCCATTTTGTGAAGTCCTATGCCGTGCTCGCCAGTGCAAGTGCCTTCTAAAGACAGGGCGCGAGCTACCAGCTTGTTATTGAGGTCCTCGGCAGTTGCCCGTTCTTGGGCACTGTTGGGGTCGATCAAATAGCCAAAGTGGAAATTGCCGTCGCCCACATGGCCTACCAAGAAATACGGGATGCCCGAAGCTTCCACCTCAGCGACAGAGTCCAGCAAGCAGTCGGCCAAGCGAGAGATGGGCACACAGGTGTCGGTACTCATGACGCGGCAACCGGGTCTACTTTGGAGGCCCGCAAAGTAGGTGTTGTGACGCGCCGTCCACAAGCGTGTGCGCTCTTCGGGGGTGGTGGCCCATTCAAACGCATGACCACCAAAATCGTCAGCGATTTCTTGCACTGTTTCTGCTTGCTCTTTCACGCTGGCTGGCGAGCCATGAAACTCCATCAACAACATGGGCTGCTCGGGCAAAGTGAGCTTGGAGTGGGCGTTGACCATGCGTACCGCATGGGCGTCGATCAACTCGACACGCGCAATCGGAATGCCCATTTGAATGATTTGAATGGTGGTGAGCACCGCCGCTTCGATAGAGGGAAATGAACAGGTAGCCGCAGAGACGGCTTCGGGCAAGGGGTAGAGCTTGACCGTGATTTCAGTGATGACGCCCAAGGTGCCTTCGCTGCCGACCATCAAGCGGGTGAGGTCATAGCCCGCAGAGGACTTGCGCGCACGGGTGCCGGTGCGTATGACTTCGCCGCTGGCGGTGACCACCTCTAGGCCTAAGACGTTTTCGCGCATGGTGCCGTAGCGCACCGCGTTTGTGCCGCTGGCGCGGGTGGCGCTCATGCCGCCAATGGTTGCGTCCGCACCGGGGTCGATGGGGAAAAACAAGCCCGTGCTTTTGACTTCTTCGTTCAGTTGTTTGCGTGTGACGCCTGCTTGCACCGTGACTGTCAGGTCTTCAGGGTTGATGGACAGCACTTTGTTCATGCGGCCTAAATCGATGCTGATGCCGCCTTGCACCGCTAGCAAATGGCCTTCCAGCGACGTGCCCACGCCAAACGGAATGATGGGCACGTTGTAGACCGCAGCCATGCGCACGGTTTGCGACACATCATCGGTGCACTCAGCAAACACCACGGCGGCCGGTGGCGGCACCGTGGTGTAAGCGGATTCATCGCGGCCATGTTGTTCACGCACCACCAGCGCGGTGCTGCAACGATCGCCAAAGTGGGCTTTGAGCTCGGCGATCAGCGCAGCGGGAACCTCGCGCTGGTTCACCTCGGGGATCAAATGTTGGACGGCGGT
>CAMDIP010000091.1 GCA_945899335.1 Bordetella parapertussis | reverse complement strand
CGCAGTCAACAACACGGTGGCGACTTGGTGTTTTTCCAGCCGCACAGTGCGCCTGGCGTGTATGCCCGAGCCTTTTTGGAGGGGCGACTCAGCGAGCAAGACTTGGCGCATTACCGACAAGAGCTGAGCGCTCCCAAAGCGGGTGCTCGGGGCCTGTCCAGCTACCCTCACCCATGGTTGATGCCCGATTTTTGGCAGTTCCCCACAGGCTCAATGGGGCTGGGACCCATCAGTTCCATCTACCACGCCCGATTCATGCGCTACCTGTCACACCGGCAACTGCTGGACTGCAGTCAGCGCAAAGTCTGGGGCGTTTTTGGCGATGGCGAAATGGATGAGCCTGAGAGCATGAGCGCCTTGACGCTTGCCTCACGCGAAAAATTGGACAACTTGGTATGGGTGGTCAATTGCAATTTGCAGCGCTTGGATGGGCCGGTTCGCGGCAACGGACGCATCATTGACGAACTTGAAAAACTCTTTCGCGGTGCTGGCTGGAATGTGGTCAAACTCATTTGGGGCAGTGACTGGGACGGCTTGTTCGCGCGGGACACTCAACAAGCGCTGGTACGCGCCTTTGCCAACACAGTGGACGGGCAAATGCAAACATTCGCCGCCAAGGATGGACGGTTTAACCGCGATAACTTCTTTGGCCAAAACCCCGAGCTTGCCCAGCTCGCTCAAGGCCTGAGCGATGAGCAAATTGACCGCTTGAAACGAGGCGGGCATGACTTGGTAAAAATCCACGCGGCTTATGCGGCAGCAGCGGTTCACCAAGGCCAGCCCACCGTCATCTTGGCGCACACCAAAAAAGGCTATGGCATGGGGCAAGCGGGTCAAGGCAAGATGACCACGCACAGCCAGAAAAAACTCGATGACACGGCGCTCCTAGCGTTTCGCAACCGCTTCAATCTGCCTTTGAGTGACGAACAAGCCAAAGAGCTGGCGTTTTTCAAACCAAAAGACGACAGCGCTGAAATGCAATACCTTCATGCGCAGCGTCAACGGTTGGGGGGCTACTTGCCCAAGCGTGAAACCGCTTGCGACACCATTGCTGTGCCAGCTTTAAGCAGCTACGCGAACTTTGCAGTGCAAGCCGATGGCAAAGAGATGTCGACCACCATGGCCTTTGTGCGCTTGCTGGGCAATCTCATGAAAGACCCGCAACTCGGCTCACGCATCGTGCCTATCGTGGCTGACGAAGCCCGTACCTTTGGCATGGCGAATCTGTTCAAACAAGTGGGGATTTATTCCAGTGTGGGGCAAAAGTATGAGCCTGAAGACATTGGCTCGGTGCTGAGTTACCGCGAAGCCATGGACGGTCAAATTTTGGAGGAAGGCATCAGTGAAGCCGGTGCCATCGCCAGTTGGACGGCAGCAGCCACCAGTTACAGCGTTCATGGCTTGGCCATGCTGCCCTTCTATATTTACTACTCCATGTTTGGGTTTCAGCGGGTGGGCGACGCGATATGGGCCGCCGCAGACCAACGTGCCAGAGGCTTTTTGCTGGGCGCCACCTCGGGGCGCACCACTTTAGGGGGCGAAGGCTTGCAGCACCAAGACGGCACCAGCCATTTGGTGGCGGCCACCATTCCCAATTGCAAAGCCTATGACCCAGCCTTCGCTTGCGAAATGGCGGTCATCGTCGACCAAGGTATGCGAGAGATGATGGTCGAACAAAAAGATGTGTTTTATTACATCACCCTGATGAACGAAAACTATGCCCAGCCTGACCTGAAAACCGGCTCTGAGGCGGCCATTTTGCAAGGCATGTACCTGCTGTCCGATAACCGCACAGCGCGGCCCAAAGCCACTGCAGAAGTGACGCTTTTGGGCTCTGGTGCTATTTTGCGAGAGGTGATGCAAGCCGCTGATTTGTTGGCAAAGGAAGGCATCGCGTCTCAGGTGTTCAGCGTGACGAGTTGGAGTGAACTGGCCAGAAATGGACAGGCTTGCGAGCAGGCGGCCATGGCAGACAGTCAAAACCTCACACCGTTTGTCAAGGCACAACTGAGCAACACGCATGGGCCAGTGATTGCAGCCACCGACTATGTCAGGGCAGTCGCGGAAAGTGTGCGGGCCTACCTGCCCCCGAACAGGCGCTACATGACATTGGGCACCGATGGGTTTGGTAGAAGCGACACCCGTGCGGAGTTAAGAAATTTTTTCCAAGTGGATGCGCATCACATCGCCAAAGCGGCGCGGGTAGCGCTGGCTCAAGCGTGAAGTTTTTCAAACGCGAACATAAAGTCGCGCAGATTTTGCACCGCTGAAAGCGGCATGGCGTTGTAAATGGATGCCCTCATGCCGCCAGCGATGCGGTGGCCACGCAGTTGCACCATGCCTTGTGACTGCGCAGCTTCGAGGAATGCAGTGTTCAAGGTTTCATCGCGCAAATAAAAAGTCACGTTCATGCGCGAGCGGTCTGCAGGGCGCACACGGTTGCTAAAGAAGCGGCTGTGGTCTAAAAAGTCATAGAGCAGCTGTGACTTCGCAAGATTGCGCTCTTGCATAGCAGGCAAACCACCTTCGTCATGAATATGCTGCAAAACCAACCCCATGATGTAGATGGCATAGGTGGGCGGCGTGTTGTACATGGACTCGTTATCCGCTTGCAATTGGTAGTTGAAGGCAGAGGGCGTTGACGCCAGCGCATGGCCCATCAAATCGCGGCGAACAATGACCAAGGTCACGCCAGAGGGCCCCATGTTCTTTTGCGCACCTGCATAAATCAATCCATAACGTGACACGTCCAAAGGCCGCGACATGATGTTGGAGGACATATCGGCAACCAGCGGCACATCGCCCGTGCTTGGCGTCCAATGGCACTCCACGCCACCGATGGTTTCATTGCTACAAAAATGAACGTAGGCTGGTTTTTCTGACAACTGCCATGAGGCAAGATCTGGCATACAGGTGAAGCCTTGCGCCTCGGAACTGGCGGCCAGATGGACACGGCCGTAGCGAGCGGCTTCTTGCATGGACTTGTGCGACCAATTGCCACTGAGCACGTAGTCGGCCTGTCCGGTTGAACCGATCAGATTCATGGGAACAATCGCGTTTTCCGCAATGGCCCCACCTTGTAATAACAACACACTGTAGTTATCAGGGATGGCCAATAAGCTTTTCAAGAGGGACTGGGTTTGGGCCAAGATTTGGGTGAACTCAGGTCCACGGTGGCTCATCTCCATGACGGACATGCCACTTCCTTGCCAATCGAGCATATCGGTGGCAGCTTGTCGCAAAACGGCCTCTGGCAGAGTGGCAGGGCCGGAACTGAAATTGAGAACGCGGGTCATAGCTTTTAATCAGACAAGTCTATACCCTCTAGCTGCGCCACCCGTTGTAAAGCCTCCTCGAACAAAGCCCGAGCTGTGCCAGAGACAGCAGACAGATAGGCGTGCAACTTGGCATCATTGACAGAGCTATTCAAACATTCATTGCTGTATTTTTCAAAACTGCTGAGTTGTGAAATTAGCTCGGCAACATGGCGAGGGCATTCGCACAGCACTTGGGTTGAAATAGCAGCGACTCGCTGCAGCACCTTATCGGAATACCGGCGTGCAGGAATGGTCTTGGCCGACAGTTGCGAAACATGCCGAGGCGGGTCTACAAAAAGTACCGATTGCATGATGTCACTTAAATCAGTATCTGACACCGGCTCACGCCGCAAAAGCAGTCCAGCATCCCTTAAGTCTTGTAACACCTGGTCCGAGGCATAACGGTAAATCAGCAATGCTTTGCTGACCTTCAAACGCTCTTGCAGCCGCAAAATATCGTCGGCATAGTTGGAGAGCACCGAAGACTGACTCAACACCAGCATGGTTGACGCGTCGTCCACAGCAGGTATTTCGGCTGAAGACAAGGCGTCTTGCAAATCGGTGAACACCTGTACCACCTTCAGGCTGGCGTGGCCGAAAGTCAAGGTGAACTTTTGGGTTTCTATGCGTGAGGCCAAGTTGTAGCCCACCACCACCAATGAAATAACCGCTGGCAGCACTTGACGAGCTGCGTGCACCTGTCCAGCTTGGCGCGACTCATTCAACAAGCTCTGTAAAGATGAAATGTCCAAGCCAGACAAGGTGCTGATGGCGTGACCTTGTTGCGTCAAGCTTTTGAGCAAAGTGACCTTGAGCACATCTTGGTCGCTGTACAGCCTGTGCCCACCATCGGTTTTCGGCGGGGTAACCACAGAGTAACGGCGCTCCCAGACACGCAATGTCGCAACTGGTAAGCCTGCCAGCTTGGCAACCGCACCTATTCTGTACCGGCCTTGCATTTGATCGGGTGAAGAATTCAGGGACATAATTTCATCTTTCAGGTAAATTTGAATAGGTTTTGACCCAATAATAACCCGATAACGATTCAAATTTGTTTTTTTTTATTGAAATTGTCTATTTTGAATCTATATTACATCTACCAAACCGATTCACCTACCTTCATGTGGTGATCGCCCTGAGATTAAGTCTGGAGATTGATATGTTTTCTAAACTGACGCAAAACGCGGTCAACACCATGCTGTGGGTATGCAAACACCAAGACAATGGTCCAGTCACCACCGACATCGTGAGCAAGCGACTTGGCTTGTCGGTGTCATATTTAGAGTCGGTTTTTTCACAGCTCAAAAAATACGGTTTCGTGGTGTCTTACCGTGGCCCAGGCGGTGGTTATTGCACGCAAAGCAAACCCTCTGACTTGATGTTGCTAGACCTGGTCAAGCATTTTGACTTTCAAGAGCAAACCAAACAACGCACCCGCGAAGACCAAGGTGAGATGAGCAAGGATGTGGTTTCGCATTTGATGAAAAGTTTTTGGGAAACCCATTTAAAAGGTTTAAGTTTGGCTGATGTGATGAACAAAGTGCCAGATGATGCTTGGGGAGGTATGCCCACGTCAACTGCTTCAGCCAAACTGGACCCGAGGAAATTTAAACCGCTTCAAGTGCCCAAATTACCCTCTGGCCCCAATTCTGTGTTCTCATTGGCCCATTCTTTGGCAGCCTAGTCGCAAGCATTCATTTACATGGCTATATTCAACTGGCCACTACCCCCTTCTAAAAGCGTCCATGCCTGCCGTGTGCGGTCAGCTTTACCCATGCCCGAGCCTGTACGTCATTTGATAGGTGAGCACATCCGACAGATGACGGGCTCAACCCAGTCACTCGACAACTTTAAGCAGCCTTTAGGTGACCCCGGTTTACTTGGTCCTGCGTCCATGCCTTGGCGGGTCCATGCGCATTTCATCAGCATGATGGTGGGGGGCTTGTCTTCACTGATGCTGCAAGCCTTGCACCCGAGGGCCTTGGCAGCAGTGTGGGACCATTCAAATTTTCGCCATGACCTCAAAGCTCGTTTGGGTCGAACCGCGTACTTTGTGGCCATCACCACCTACGGACCCAGCGAGTTGGCCTTGAAGTCCATAGACCGGGTCAACCGGATTCACGCCAATGTGCAGGGTTCCATGCCCGATGGCTCTGCTTATGTGGCCAATGAACCCGAGTTGCTTCGATGGGTGCACTTAGGTGAGGTAACCAGCTTTTTACGGGCTTACCAAAGTTTCTCACTCAACCCGCTTGACCACTCAGAAGAAGACCGCTACTTGGCAGAAATGACCTTGATTGGCAAGCACCTAGGCATAGAAGATTTACCCCAGACCAAACAAGCCAGCGAACAAGCCTTGCTTGCCTTTCTTCCCGACCTGCGATTCGATCACCGCACCGCAGAAATCATCAGGGTAATTGAGAACTACCCCAGCAGTCTTTGGGACCGCCCTCTGATCAAGTTGGTGATCCAAGCCGCATTCGATGAACTCCCCGACTGGGCCTTGGCCATGTTGGGGCGAACGCCTTCAAGCCCTTTGCGCAAACAAGCCGTGTGCCATGCACTTCGTTTGGTCGGCTTACCGCTTCAATCTGCGCTGGACCAAGAAGGC
>CAMDIP010000090.1 GCA_945899335.1 Bordetella parapertussis | reverse complement strand
GCAGTGTTACAGCTCTTGCAAAAAGGTTACCAACAAATGCAAAGCTTGGATGTGCTTGACGCCGTGGTGGCGCTGGAGTCGCACATGGGGCAGTCGCAAGGACGGGCGCATTACGCAGCGCATTTGCAAAACCACCCTTCCCTGATCGCAGCCAGCCAATGGCTGGCAGGCGCTGGCCTAGACCCGCAACAACAACCGCAGGTGCAACGGGCGCTCGACCATGCGGTCAAGCCCCTGCGTCGCTACCGCTGTGCGGCCTGTGGCTTTGAGGCTTTGCACCATTTTTGGCAATGCCCAGGCTGCCAAGCTTGGGACAGTTATCCTCCCCGAAGAATTGAGGAACTGTGATGACGCTTTGTACCCCTGAACAACTGCAACGCTCCCAAGTGCTTGTTGTTGGCGATGTCATGTTAGACCGCTATTGGTATGGCGCGGTAGACCGCATCAGCCCCGAGGCACCTGTGCCGGTGGTGCGAGTCACCCGCGAAGAAGAACGTTTAGGCGGCTGTGGCAATGTGGCCTTCAATGTGGTCACCTTGGGCGGGCAAGCCTCTTTGCTGAGTGTGGTGGGCGAAGACGATAACGGCAATAAACTCATTCAGCAGCTAGAGAAAAGCGGCATCCATGCGCACTTGGGCCGAGACGCGCAACTGCAAACCACGGTCAAGCTGCGCATTATTGGTAGACAGCAGCAGCTGCTTCGCGCGGATTTCGAAAGCGAGCCGCAGTCAGAGGTGCTGGCCAGCCTTACCCGCCAATTCCACAGCTTGCTGGGACTTCACCAAGCGGTGCTCTTTTCCGACTATGGCAAGGGCGGCTTGACGCACATCGCCGACATGATTGCCGCGGCGAAAGCAGGCAAACTGCCGGTGTTGATCGACCCCAAAGGGAGCGACTATTCGCGTTACGCGGGAGCTACCGTCATCACGCCCAACCGCGTCGAGTTGCAGCAAGTCATTGGGCGTTGGCGCGACGAAAACAGCTTACTGAGCATGGCGCAAAACCTACGCGAAAGCCTAAAGCTTGACGCCTTGCTGCTGACCCGCAGCGAAGAAGGTATGAGTTTGTTTGACGCCCAAGGCGTCACCCATGTGCCTGCACAAGCGCGCGAGGTGTTCGATGTCACAGGGGCTGGCGACACCGTCATCGCCACCTTGGCCACGCTGTTGGGTGCCGGTATGACGCTTCGCGAGGCGCTTCCTTGGGCCAACAAGGCCGGTGGCATTGTGGTGGGCAAGTTTGGTACCGCTGGGGTGACTTACCAGGAGTTGTTCGCATGAAAATTGTCGTCACGGGCGCTGCAGGATTCATTGGCAGCAACATCGTTAAGGGCTTGAACCAGCGTGGCATCACCGACATCATTGCGGTGGACGATTTGCGCGATGGCGACAAGTTTCGCAACTTGGCCGATTTACAGATTGCCGACTACATAGACCATACCGTGTTTTACGAGGCCTTTGCCAAACGCGAGTTCGGCAAGGTAGAAGCGGTATTCCACGAGGGCGCTTGCAGCGACACCATGGAGACCGACGGCCAGTTCATGATGAACAACAACTACGGCGTGTCGTGCCAGTTGTGGACCTCTTGTCAGGCCCAAGGTGTGCGCTTGTTGTATGCCTCATCGGCGGCAACCTATGGCGGATCGAGCAGCTTTGTGGAAACACCTGAACATGAAACGCCACTGAATGTTTACGGCTACTCCAAGCTCTTGTTTGACCAAAGGATGCGCCGCGAAATGGGATCGGATTTCGCCAAGAACACTGCCCAAGTGGTGGGTTTTCGCTACTTCAATGTGTATGGCCCACGTGAGCAGCACAAAGGACGCATGGCCAGCGTGGCATATCACCAGTTTCACCAATTGCGCCAAGATGGCCATGTGAAATTGTTTGCCGACTTCGGAGGCTATGCCTCCGGCGAACAAGAGCGCGACTTTGTGTTCATCGATGATGTGGTGGCGGTGAACCTTTGGTTCTTCGATCACCCTACAAAAAATGGCTTGTACAACTTAGGCACTGGCCGTGCCCAGCCTTTCAACGACGTGGCGCTGGCCGTGGTGAATGCCGCCCGTGCCGACAAGCAAGAATCGCCCATGCACTTGGCGCAAGCGGTGAAGGACCAAAGCATTCGCTACATCGATTTCCCCGATGCGCTGCGTGGCAAATACCAGTGCTTCACCCAAGCCGACCTGAGTGCACTTCGCGCCAGCGGCTGCAACCATGTGTTTGCCGATGTGCAAACCGGCGTGACCCGCTATATGCACTGGTTGGCGCATAACGCGTAAAGCGTTGCTTGGTTTTTTACCAAGCATTACTTCCTCACTTTCCAGCTTCACACTGCTTCAATGGGTGTTTTCACACGAGACACCGCATGGGCAAAACTGCTTTTCTTTTAATGCTGGGACTGATGGCCCCCGTATGGGCGCTAGAGGTCAACCACGCCACCGAGGCCGAACTCGACGGTTTGCGCGGCTTGGGGCCTGCCTTCACCCGCCGCATCTTGGCCGAGCGTTCGCTGCGTCCTTTTGCCGATTGGCCCGACCTGATGCGCCGCGTGTCGGGCATGGGGGGCGTCACTGCGCAAAAGCTGTCAGCGCAAGGTTTGAAGGTGGAAAATCAGCCCTTAGAGCAAAAACCTATGGCCTCAAAGCCTTGAAAGTACTTGCCTTGCATAGCTTTTAGCCTAAAATAAAGCTCTTTAAATAGCTCTTTTTAGGGTCCTTATGGAAACTTTGATGACCAACCAAACCGTCAGCATGTCCGAATTCAAGCGCAACCCTGCAGCCGTACTCAAGTCGGCCAACAACCGCCCCGTGGCTGTCCTTAACCACAACAAGCCAGCCTTTTATATGGTGCAACCGGCTTTGTTCGAAGCACTTTTAGAGGAAATGGCTGACCGCGACTTGGAGGCCCTGGTCTTGTCCCGCTTGGCCGAACAAGACGATGCGGTTGAAGTCGATATCGATACTGTCTGAGTAATGCCACCCTACCGCCTGAAATTCACATTAGCCGCATTGGCTGAATGGAAGGCCTTGGACGGTTCCGTCAAAGAGCCTTTGCGTAAACTTCTCAAAAAGCGCTTGCTTGAGCCTTATCCGCCCGGCAGTGCTTTGAAAGGCGCATTAAGTGGTTGCTACAAAATCAAACTGCGCCAGCAAGGCTACCGATTGATTTACACCGTTCAAGTCAATGTAATGACCGTATTGGTATTGACCATCAACAAACGAGAAAACAATGCGGTTTACAAATCGCTTTTGAAAAAGCTCACGCCCTGAGCCTTGTACTGACTTAAGCTCAAAGCCCTGACCACCTCTTCCCGCTCATGACCTCGCCCTCGTCCTCTGGTTTCATGGTTTTTCACAGCAACCGCATGGAAGGTCTGCTGGAACTTCTGCTGAGCTATGTGAAAGAGCGTCCGCTGTCGCCTTTGCAAAGCGAAACCATATTGGTGCAAAGCAATGGCATGAAGCATTGGTTGACGCTGTCTTTGGACCACGCCTCGGCCTTGGGCATTTGCGCCGCCACACGGCTGGAACTTCCCTCTAGCCAGTTATGGCAAATCTACCGAAGCGTGTTGGGTGCAGACAAACTGCCAGCCCATATGGCCTTGGACAAAGCGCCCTTGGTCTGGCGTATCTTGCGCCGCCTGCCCGAGTGGCTGAAAGACCCCTGCTTTTTACCCTTGGCCCATTACCTTGGCGACGACACCCAAGGCAGCCGCGCCTTTGGCTTGGCGCAGCAATTGGCCGATGTACTGGACGGCTACCAAAACTACCGTGCCGACTGGCTGGAACACTGGGCCGCGGGGCGGGATGAGCTGGACCGAGGCCAGACCCTGCCGCCAACTCAAGCATGGCAAGCGGCTATGTGGCGCGACTTGCTGGAAGACGTGCAAGCGCACCTTCCTGTTGGACAAATTGGTTTCCAAGCCCGCTCGGATGTTCACAAGGCTTTCATGCAAGCCTTGAAGAGCTTGTCGCCGCAGCAACTCAGCACAACTTTGCCGCCGCGTTTGCTGGTGTTTGGCATCACCGCACTGCCGATGCAAACCTTAGAGGCACTGGTGGCCTTGGGTCGCTTCATCCCCGTGCTGATGTTTGTGCACAACCCCAGCGGCGAGCACTGGGGGCACCTCACAGAAAGCCTTGTTCCCGAAGGCCACCCCTTGCTGGCCGCTTGGGGCAAACATGGCCGCGACTACCTCCATGCCATCGACAACTTTGAAGCGGCCGAACCCCACGCACCGCCTTTTCAGCGGGTCAATCTGTTCATAGACCCCCTGAACGAAGCACAGGATGCGGGACAGCAAGCCTCTGTATTGCAAACACTGCAATCCGCCATCCTGCACTTAGACACGCCGCCTACAGCGCCAGCCCTGCTCGGCCAACCCGACCACAGCCTGCAATTCGTGCAAACCCATTCGGCGCAACGGGAGGTCGAGGTGCTGCACGACCGCATCTTGACGTGGCTGGACGCTGACCCCCGCTTACAACCCTCGGACATCATGGTCATGGTGCCCGACATGGCCGCTTTCGCACCGCATATCCATGCGGTTTTTGCTCGCTTTCAAGCCCAATCCCCTGTCACAGCTTCACGCCATCTGCCCTATGCGGTAGCCGACACCACGCCCCACTTAGAACCCACGGTGCAAGCCCTGCAAACCTTGCTCCAATTGCCTCAGTTGCGCTTGAGCTTGGGTGAATGGCTGGGCTTGTTCCAAGTGGAGATGGTGCGAAACCGCTACGACTTGCAAGCGCAAGATGTGCAAGACCTGCATAAACTGCTCTCAGATGCAGGCGTTCGCTGGGGTTTGGACGCTTCGCACCGTCAGCACTGGGGTGTGCAAGCGGACATCCCCCACAGCGCTCATAACACCTGGGTGTTTGGTCTGCAACGTTTGCTCTTGGGTTATGCCCTGGGAGCGACTGACAACGCACATGCCACTTGGCAAGACACGTTTGCACAAACCGGCGTGGACGGGCTAGACGCCCCTGTGGTCTCGGCTTTGTTGCGCTGCTTGCAAGACCTGCAACTCAGCCTGCAACAGCTTTCACAAGACCGCACACCCACCCAATGGGTACAACTGCTGCAGGCTTTGGTGGCGAGGTTTTTCAAGGCGAGCGATGACGCCAGCCAACGCTTGCTCGATCGAATCTTGATGCCCTTGGAGCAATGGTTGAACGACTGCCAGTTGGCTCAGTTCGACAGCCCCGTGGCCTTGGCGGTGGTGCGCAGCCACTGGTTGGCACAAATGGACACCGGTGGCTTGCAGCGCCGCTTCATGGGCGGGGGCGTGCAATTCGCCACCCTCATGCCCATGCGAGCCATTCCCTTCAAAGTGGTGTGCCTCTTGGGTATGAACGATGGCGCCTATCCCCGCTCACCCGCACCGCGCGACTTCGACTTGATGAGCCACCCCAGCTTGGGTCGCGCAGGCGACCGCGCCAGACGTGAAGACGACCGCTATTTGTTCTTAGAGGCGGTGTTGTCTGCCCGAGAGCGTTTGTATGTGTCGTGGCAAGGGCGGCGCGCCAGCGACCACGCCAAGCTCCCGCCCTCGGTCTTGGTGGCGCAGTTGTTAGACCATCTGAACCTGTGCTACGCCCTGCCCAAGGAAGAGGCCTTCAGCGACGATGAAACAAGTCAGCCTGCATTTGAAGCGCCGCTGCAACCCTTGCAGCCGTTTTCCTCCAAGTACTTTTTGCAAGGCAGTGGTTTCAAAACCTATGCCGCCGATTGGCAAGCCACCCGTTCAACGCTGCCGTCATCTACTGCACAAACTTCCACTTCCCAAGGTACAGCACCTTTAAGCAACTTGAGCGAGCAAGACCTCAGTCTTTTGTTGCGCCACCCCGAGGAGGTACATTTCCGTTCCCATTTGCAACTGCGATTGGATAAACCGCCAGAAGCGGCAGAGGAAGACGAGCCCTTCGATACCCCAGGTTTGCAACGCTTTGTGATGAACCAATCGGTGCTCTAC
>CAMDIP010000089.1 GCA_945899335.1 Bordetella parapertussis | reverse complement strand
CATTGCGCAGTCCCCATCAGTTTCACTACCGCTGCACTGGGCGGAGAAATTGCTGTTCCCACCCTGAGCGGAGAAGCCGCGATCGATTTGCCCGAGGGCACACAAACTGGCAAACAGTTCAGGCTGCGTGGCAAAGGCATCAAGGGCGTACGCTCGAGTTTCCCCGGCGATTTGTACTGTCACATCACAGTAGAGACACCTGTCAAGCTGTCTGAGCACCAACGCAAGATCTTGAAGGAACTTGACGAGTCTTTGAAAAAGGGCGGCGATAAACACAAGCCCTCAGAAGCGGGCTGGGCTGACAAGCTGAAAAATTTGTTCAGCTAAGGTTTGCAGTCTTGAAAACCAGACTCGCCACGCTGCCAACACTGACCGGCATCATGGCGTGAAGGGCGTGGCGTGGCGTATTTGTCAATGCGTGCCACGTGAATACGTGCTTGCCGTACCCCCTCTTTATCAACAGCCAATTGCAGCGCCCAGCCTGTGGTGTTCTCCAAACTGCTGTAGCCGTCAAACACAAAATTGCCTAGGCTGTAGACGATAGGTCGGCCTTTGTAGAACTCGGTGTTTTGGGTCACATGCGGATGGCTACCCACCACCGCGTCCGCACCTGCATCAATCATCAATCTGGCCAAGCGTTGTTGGCGAGTGCTGGCATAGGGCTCATCTTCAACACCCCAATGCATGAAGGGAATCACCACATCAGCTTGATGAATTTGACGTGCGGCTTTTATATCTGCAACGACTTGCTCGTCGTCGCTCCATGCAGAACCAGGCCTATCAACATCGGCCTCAAAGCTGCGTGGGAAAAATTCGTTGTAGCCCAAAACAGCTATGGTGATGCCTTGGCGCTTGAACAACATGGGCTTGTGTGCTTGCTGCAAATCACGCCCACCGCCAAAAAATGGAATCTTGGCTTGGTTTAAAAAGTCGAGCATTTGACCAAATGCTGCAGGGCCAAAATCGCCCGTGTGGTTGTTGGCCAAGGATACCGCGTCAAAGTGTTTCTTTATCAAAGGCAGCACTCTCGGATGGGCTCTGAACGTAAAGGGTTTGTCTTCAGCTTTGCCAATGGTGGAAATCACGCATTCCAAGTTGCCAATGCGAATATCGCTTTGGTTAAGAATTGGGGCAAAGGACTCAAAAGGGTTGTGACCCTGCGAGATGCGTTTGCCGGGCAATTCAGCCAACATCAAGTCGCCCACAAATACCATAGACACATCTGCGGTTTGCGCGAAAGCATTTGCACAGCATAGCCATGTACCCACGGCGGTCGCAATCCATCTTGAGGTGAAGCTTCGGTTCATAGCGCGTCCATCACAGTGCAGTCATAGCTAAGTTCACGTCCCAAATTGGGGGAGTAAAGCTGCTGCCTGCCAGTCAGGCTTTGGTTCTTGGCAAACGGTGGGAAATAAGTGGCTTGCTGAAGAATGAGGGCTTGCCCAGAAGAGCGGTAAGAGACTGTGATTTTGATGTGCTCAATTTCATCGCTCCCTTGGCTGACAATGGCTTTGAACCGGAAGCGCTCTAAGTCGATGGGCTTGGCGGTATACGGTTGTGCAGTGGGAACAAAAACAAATGCGTAGTCCTCACCGCCAGCAAAGAGTTGACATTGCAAGCGCAGTTGCAGGTTTGATGCAAGGCTTGCCGTCGCCGACAAAAACAAAGCTGCCGCAATGCACAAACGATTCCATAGGCAGAGTTGGCTAGGCATGAAAGTCAGCATTATGCCTTGGCTGACGTTGAGGCTTCATTCATACGCATTTGCACATGCGCCATCGACTCTTGGATTTGATCAATGAGGATGAGGCACAAATCGCCAGCTTGGAGCTTTTCCAAGGCACGATCGATGGCTTTAAATTCACCGTACACGTCCTCAATGATTTTGACTCGGGTTGCTCCTTGCAAACCTTCGCGCAACAAAGCAATGACTTCTCCATCAGTTCGCCCGCGCTGGCACGCGTCTTCGAAAAGAATGACATCGTCAAACGCGTGACCAATATTACGGGTCAGGGCCCGCAAATCTTCGTCTCTTCTGTCACCTGTTCCGCATATCACCACACTACGGCGATTGGCTGGGAAAATATTGACAGCCTCGACAATGGCTTTCACAGCATCTGCGTTGTGTCCAAAATCGACAATTACTTTGGCTTGCTTGTAGTCAAAAACATTGAAACGCCCAGGAACGTTTTGGGCATCACTGACAAAATGACTCAGCGCCTCACACATGCCTTCCCAGTTCAGCTTCAAGGCCCAGCCTGCGGCAACAGCAGCCATGACATTGGCGACTTGAAATCGCAAAGCGCCGTTGTGGGTAATGGGGACTTGCGCTAGGGGAATATGCATTTGGAATTTACCCTCGGCGGCGACGATGTGATCGTCTTCCACAAAAAGTACGCGCTTGCCTTGAGCACGGTGCGTCGCCAAAGCAGGGGTTTTAGCGTCATAAGCAAAAAAGGTGACAGCGCTGGGACATTGGGCTGCCATAGCCACGACCAAAGGGTCCTCTGCATTCAAAACAGCCATGCCAGATGGATCCACATTGCGCACGATAACGCGCTTGAGAACAGCCAAATCTTCAACGGTAGAGATGTAATTCAAACCAAGGTGGTCACCACTGCCAATATTGGTGACAACAGCGACTTGGCAGCGGTCAAATGCCAAGCCTTCACGCAACATACCGCCACGTGCAGTTTCCAGTACTGCAGCATCAACATTGGGATGCATCAAGACGCGCAAAGCACTTTGCGGACCAGCACAGTCGCCAGAGTCGAATTGGTAACCATTGGCATACACACCATCGGTGTTGGCAATGCCCATGCGAAGACCGCTAGAGGCAAGCAAATGGGAAACTAAACGAACGGTGGTGGTTTTGCCATTGGTGCCGGTCACGGCAACCACTGGGATACGACCGTTTTCACCATCAGGGAACATCTGTTCGATGACCGCCCGGCCTACATCGCGCCCTGTGCCAAATGAGGGGCTCAGGTGCATACGCAGTCCGGGGGCGGCATTGACCTCGATGATGCCGCCATTTTGTTCTTCTAAAGGACGCAAAATAGTTTCGCAAACAATGTCCACGCCGCAGATATCCAAGCCCACCATTTGGGCTGCCAAGACTGCGCTGGCAGCGACTTCAGGATGCACGTCATCTGTGACATCGGTGGCGGAGCCACCGGTGGACAAATTGGCATTGTTTCGCATGATGACGCGCATACCTTTGGGCGCAACACTGCTTTCATCTAGGTTTTGCTCTTGCAAGCATGACAAGGCAACTTCATCGATACGAATGCGCGTTAAGGGGTAAGAGTGCCCTTCTCCTCGCAAGGGGTCTGCGTTAACGATGTCGACCAACTGACGAACAGTGTGTTTGCCGTCGCCCACAACAAGTGCGGGCTCACGCCGAGCAGCTGCCACCAATTTGTCACCAATCACCAGCATGCGGTAATCGCTGCCGGGTAAATAACGCTCGACCATGATGTCTTCACGGTAGCGCAAAGCAATTTTGTAAGCAGTAGCCAACTCCTCGCGGGTTTTGACATTGACAGCCACGCCCTTGCCTTGGTTACCGTCTTGCGGTTTGACCACCACGGGCAGACCAATTTCTTGGGCGACTGCCCAAGCGTCATCAACATCTTTGACAGGTCGACCTTCTGGCACGGGCAAGCCAGCCATACGGAAAAGTTTTTTCGTCAGCTCTTTGTCTTGCGCAATGGATTCGGCTATGGCGCTGCTGGCGTCGGTTTCAGCGGCTTGAATGCGTCGCTGTTTACTGCCCCACCCGAGTTGCACCAAGCTGCCTTCGGTCAAACGAATGTATGGAATGTTTCTGTTCAGTCCTGCATTGACGATGGATGCGGTAGACGGGCCTAGACGCAAGTCTTCATCAACTTCGCGCAATTGTGCAATGGCTTTGGCGAGGGGGAAATCGGTGTTATTCAATGCGGCTTGCAGTAACTCTTGGGCATAGCCAATGGCCAAGCGACCCACCTGCTCCACCGTGTACTGCACCACCACTTGGTACAAGCCCTCTTTAGGCGTAGCCGTGGTGCGGCTAAAGGTCACAGGACAACCTGCTTCAATCTGCAAAGAAAGCGTGGCTTCTTCTAAAGCATGGGCAAAGGTATAAACAGACTCAGAAGTGCTGTTGTAAATGCTGTAAATGGAAGGAAATAAATGCCTTAATTGCTTAGAAAAATCGGGCACACTGATTCGTAAATCTATGCTGTGTTGGGTATCGCATTGAACCAAGGCTTCTACAGAGGTGTGTTTAGACCAGAGGTTGGGGCCGCGCAGCGCCCGCGTTCGTGTGACTTCTATCACTGACCACTCCCCTTTGATGAAGTGGGTAGGTTGGTGCTTTTTTGCGAAAAGCTTTTCAACCCAGCCCTGATGAGATCAGTAGATATATCCAAAGTTTGGGCTACTGCGACAGCAGCGCACAAGGTGGACAGGCTGATGCCGCCTTGTTGCATGAGCAGTTGTATGGGCTCGGCATCGGTTCGCAACATGCTGACCTCTTTGGCGCCGTGGGCAAAGAAAATTTGATGGTCGCGGTAAAACACCACACGCTGCGATTTTTCACGAGCAGCGGCAATGACGGGGTTGTTGTCTTCATGGCTGTAGAAAAAAACATCGCCGTCGCTGAGCTCTTCAAATGACACGGTCACTTCGTCGCAGGCATTGAGCACCGCCACACCTTCAGGCAAAACGACATCGACTTGGTTACGCATGACGCTTCGCATTTGCTCGGGTGTACGGATGTCATGAACTTCAAGCCCGACTGGTTCTGGGACACCTGTGACCACGCCAACCAAACATCGGTCATAGGCCAAGCCTTCATCCATCAATTGCATTCCAGCACTTTCAAAAACAGCGGCATCCAACACACGGTTGATCAGCAAGCGCTGCCCTAGCTCAAACGAGCGTGCATCTTTGCTGACAACACGTCGCTGGTCAAGGTATAAACCATCCGCACATGCCAATCCGGTGTGCTTGCCACTGAGTTCAAACAACCATGCAATGATTTTGGAGAGCTCGGTGGTTTGGTGACTGCCCATCACGCCCACAATAGGGATACGACCAGAATCTGAGGGCTCAAACAACTGGTCCACGATGGCTTGACCCACGGGCCGAGGTTTTCCAACCACTGGTTTTAAATGCATCAGCAGACCTGGCCCTGCATTGACCTCGACCACAGCGCCATGCACCTCTTGCAAAGGCCGAGACACATCGGGCGTCACCAAATCGATGCCAGCGATATCTAGGCCCACCACTTTAGCGGCAAGAATCGCCATGTCTGCTACTTGGGGATGCACATCATCGGTGACATCGTTGGCCATATTGCCAGTACGCTGAACAATGATGACCTTACCTTTATCAGGCACGCTGATTACTTCGAAACCTTGTTTTTGGATTTCCAAAACAATATTGCCTTGCTCTGAAAGAATGATTTTCTCTAAAGGAAATTCTTCTTCAAAGCCTCGACGTGGGTCGGTGTTGACTTGCGCGTCGATAAGTTGCTCCACGGTGGAAACACCGTCACCAACGATTTGCACCGTTTCGCCCCGAGAAGCTGCCACAACCTTGTCACCCACCACCAGCAAACGGTGCTCTTCGCCCACAATGAATTGTTCAACAATGACCTCTTTGTTCTCTTCCTCGCGCAAAGCAATGTCAAAAGCGGCATGAACTTCAGCTTGGGTTTTCAAATCGAGTGACACACCACGGCCATGGTTGGCGTCAATCGGTTTGAGCACCACGGGCAAACCGATGTCTTGCGCCACAGACCAAGCCTCCTCTGCTGTGGTGACAGTACGACCTTTAGGCACAGGTACACCACACTGTGTAAGTAAACGCTTGGTGAGGTCTTTGTCGCTGGAAATATGTTCTGCAATGGCACTGGTTTTGTCTGTTTCAGCTGTCCAAATACGCCGCTGACGCGAGCCATAACCCAGTTGCACCAAATTACCAGTGGTGAGGCGAATAGAAGGAATGCGTCTCTC
>CAMDIP010000088.1 GCA_945899335.1 Bordetella parapertussis | reverse complement strand
GAGAACATGACCAATGTGTTTGCAGGTGTGAAAGCCTCGGTTTACACGTTCATGTCCCACATCATTTAGGAGAACCATTATGTGGAGAGTTTGGAGACTTTATGACCCATTGCGTGCAATGGTCGTGCAAGGCATTTTTCTGTTTGGCTTGGCAGCGATGATTCACCTCATTTTGCTAAGTACCAATAAATTCAACTGGCTAGACGGCGCAAAGAAACCGGCCTCAGCATCGGCGCAAAACTCGCCTATGCCTGCGGCAGTTCCTGCAGCGAAGTCCTGAAAGTTGGCAGTACCGCAGGTGCTGCCAGTTCTGTAAAGAATTGCAGCATCTGCTTTTTAAATTTTCTTTCCCCAACACTTGCAGCAGGAGGGCTACATCATGGCCATGCTCAGCTTTGAAAAAAAATACCGAGTACGCGGCGGAACGCTGCTGGCAGGTGACTTGTTTGATTTTTGGATCGGTCCGTTTTATGTCGGGTTCTTCGGCGTCACGACCATCTTCTTCGCATTTCTTGGTACAGCCATGATTTTGTGGGGCGCGGCTCTTGGCCCCACTTGGAATTTATGGCAAATAAGCATTGCTCCACCCGATCTGTCTTATGGTTTGCGTTTCGCACCCTTGCAAGAAGGCGGGTTGTGGCAAATCATCACCGTCTGCGCCCTAGGTGCTTTCGTTTCATGGCTGTTGCGCGAAGTTGAAATTTGTCGCAAATTGGGTATGGGCTTTCATGTTCCCTTTATGTTCGGTGTGGCGATTTTTGCTTACTTCACCCTCAATGTGGTGCGACCTGTTTTGATGGGTGGCTGGGGGCATGGTTTCCCTTACGGTATTTACAGTCACCTCGATTGGGTGTCCAACGTCGGCTACCAATACCTGCACTTTCACTACAACCCCGCACACATGCTGGCGGTGAGCTTTTTCTTTGCGACCACCTTGGCTTTGTCCTTGCATGGTGCTTTGATTTTGTCTGCCACCAATCCTGGCTCTGGCCAAGTGGTCAAGACGCCTGAGCATGAAGACACGTTCTTTCGCGACATCATTGGTTATTCCATTGGCACCTTGGGCATCCATCGTTTAGGCGTATTTTTGGCCTTGGCTGCGGTGTTGTTCAGTGCGCTTTGCATTGTCATCAGCGGACCCTTCTGGAGTCGCGGTTGGCCTGAATGGTGGGGCTGGTGGTTGAACCTGCCCATCTGGTCTCAGTGGCCTTAATGAAAGACGAGGAACACAATCATGGCTGACTATCTGAATCTTTTCACCACCGTACAGGCCAGTGGGCCTGTGCACCACGGCGTGGGCTTGGGCCCAGGCAACAGTCCGCGTACCGGTCACCCCGCCCTCGTTTGGATTTTGGGCAAGATTGGTAACGCACAAATCGGACCCATTTACTTAGGCGGTTTGGGTTTGGCTTCCTTGATTTGCGGCTTGATCGCCTTCAACATCATTGGTATGAACATGTTGGCATCGGTGAATTACGACCCGATCCAGTTTGTGCGCCAGTTGTTCTGGTTGGCGCTTGAGCCACCTCCCCCGCAGTATGGCTTGTCATGGCCGCCCTTGAACCAAGGCGGCTGGTTCCTCATTTGCGGTATTTTCTTAAGCGCTTCGGTGTTGCTGTGGTGGGTGCGAATTTACCGCCGCGCCATACAACTTGGCCTGGGTACGCATGTGGCTTGGGCTTTTGCAGCGGCTTTATGGCTGATGTTTGTCTTGGGCTTTTTCCGTCCCATCCTGATGGGCTCTTGGGGTGAGGCCGTGCCTTATGGCATCTTCCCGCACCTCGATTGGACGGCTGCCTTGTCCATTCGCTACGGCAACCTCTTCTACAACCCCTTTCATGCCTTGAGTATTGTGTTTTTGTATGGCTCGGTGTTGTTGTTTGCGATGCACGGTGCCACCATTTTGGCAGTGACCCGTTTTGGGGGTGAACGCGAGATCGAGCAAATTGTCGACCGCGGTACCGCCTCTGAACGTGCAGCCCTGTTTTGGCGCTGGACCATGGGCTTTAACGCCACCATGGAATCCATCCATCGCTGGGCATGGTGGTTTGCGGTTTTGTGTCCCATCACTGGCGGCATCGGTATCTTGCTGACGGGCACCGTGGTGGACAACTGGTATTTGTGGGCAATCAAACACGGTGTTGCGCCCCCTTATCCCAATGTATTTCCGCCGGTCATCGATCCAGCCCTGAGTTTGGGAGTTAAACCATGAAATCCCTGATTTTTTTACGACGCTTGGCGGTTTACGCTGCTGGTTTGTCTGCGGTGTTGTTGCTCACCGCCTGTGAGCGACCATTTCAAGACAGTGTGCAACATGGCTACCGTGGAACCGGCATGGTGCAGGTCTACAACCCTCGCATGTTGGCTGTGAAAACAGAGGCGAACCAAGTACCGGTGGCCTTGCCCGCAGTTTCAGGCGAGGCCCCCAAAGCGGGTGAAGCTTATAAAAATGTGAAGGTCTTGGGCGACTTGAGCGTGGCGCAATTCAACCGCCTCATGGTCTCCATGACTGCATGGGTGTCGCCCAACGATGGGGGTTGCGTCTACTGCCACAACCCAGCCAATTTTGCAGATGACGAGAAATACACCAAGGTGGTGGCGCGTCGCATGTTGCAGATGACCCAGGCCATCAACAGCGAATGGAAACCCCACGTCGCGGAAACAGGCGTGACTTGCTACACCTGTCACCGTGGTCAACCGGTTCCCAGCGAGATTTGGTTCACGGCCAACCACCAGCCCTACGGTTCTAACTTCATGGGTGACAAAGCAGGACAAAACGAGCCAGCCCGGGTGGTGAATTTGTCTTCTTTGCCCAATGACCCGTTCACACCGTTTTTGCTGGGCGACCTCAACATTCGCGTAAATGGACCCACTGCATTACCCACAGGTAACCGCCAGTCCACCAAGCAAGCTGAGTGGACGTATGGCCTGATGTCGCATATGTCAGAGTCCTTGGGCGTGAATTGCACGTATTGCCATAACTCGCGCTCCTTCCAGAGTTGGGAAAACAGCCCGCCGCAACGCGCAACCGCATGGCACGGCATACGCATGGCGCGGGGACTTAACACCGGCTATATGGAGCCGCTGACAGCGACCTTCCCCCAGCATCGCAAGGGCGAGCTAGGCGATGTTGCCAAAATCAACTGCGGCACTTGCCACCAAGGTGCGTACAAGCCTCTGAATGGCGCATCCATGCTCAAAGACTACCCCGAGCTGGCAGCGCCATCAAGCAAAGCGGCACAAGTGGCTGGTAATTAACACCGCGCCGCAGCAGTCAACCCCAGCGGCATGAGACACACATGGTCAACCAAGATCCTGTGTCTCTTGCTGTCTCGGGGGTGGTTGTGGTTATCTTGGTGGATTACTTAAGAGCCCACCAAGGCTGGGGTTGGTTGCGTTTGGTTCAGGGCGCTGCAGCCTTTAAAGACACACAAGGGTTACTTTTCACCAAAGTCATGGGCAGCGGCCACCAAGGTGGCTTCAGTTTGCGACCCAGTGCTTCACACCAAGGCTTGATTTGTGTCTTCGATCATGCGGATAACGCAGACACATTTTTAAACGGTCCGTGGCTTGCCGCTTACCAAGAGCGAGCCAAGCAATGCCAAGCCAGTTTGTTGGCCATCACATCTTGCAAAGGCGCATGGGATGGTCGTGCTTTCGATGTCACGCCTGACGACAAACTGGGGCACTATGCTTTTGAGCCACGCAACCCCTCGATGGCCGCCATCACCAGAGCCAGCATTCGACCTGCCAAAGCGGTGGCATTTTGGCGCTATGCGCCAGCGGCTCAGGCCGATTTAAGCCAGGCCCCAGGCTGCTCAGTGGCCATGGGCTTAGGTGAAGCGCCACTGGTTCGCCAATGCACCTTTAGTGTGTGGCGTGACACCCAAGCCATGCTTGACTACGCCCACACCGGTGCCCATCAGCAGGCCATTACCGCCGCCTACAAAAATGATTTTTTCTCCGAATCCATGTTTGTACGCATGCGACTGTTGCGCACAGTGGGTGAATGGGCCATGCCGCAAGAGGTGGTGGCGCATGGCTGAGCACAAAGTGGTCGTGGTGGGCGCTGGCATGGCAGGCTTGGTCAGCGCATTGCAACTGGCAGACCAGGGTTTGTCGGTGACTGTCGTTGACAAGGCCGAACAAGTTGGCGGAAAAATGCGCCAACTCATGCCGAATGGGGTTGCCGTGGACAGTGGCCCCACGGTGTTCACCATGCGTTGGGTGTTTGATCAGATCATGGCCTCGGTAGGTACACGCTTGGAAAGCGAATTGACAGTCCAGCGATTGGATGTGTTGGCACGTCATTTTTGGGAGGATGGGTCCCAACTCGATTTGTACGCAGATCCGCAAAGGTCGGTGGATGCAGTGGCGCGTTTTGCTGGTCCTGAGCAGGCCAAGCGTTTCGTGACTTTTTGCAAAACCACCCGTGCGGTCTATGACGCGCTCGAAGGGCCTTTCATCCGTTCACCATCGCCCACCATGGCGCAGATGATGTCGGGACTGGGTCCGCGTGGTTTGGCTACCCTCGCATCTGTGGGACCCATGCGTAGCCTCTGGGAAAGTTTGGGCAAGCATTTCACCGATCCCCGCATGCGTCAACTGTTTGCCCGCTATGCCACTTATTGTGGTTCTTCGCCATGGCAGGCACCTGCCACCTTGATGTTGATTGCCCAAGTAGAGATGGACGGCGTGTGGGCGGTGCAAGGGGGCATGCATGCACTGGCGCAATGCCTGCAGCGTTTAGGCCAAGCCAGGGGTGTGCGTTTCATCTTGGGCCAAGAATGCGAACGCATAGAACTGTCGCAAGGTCGTGTCTCGGGTGTACGAATGCAAAGTGGCGACAGCTTGCAAGCAGACAGTGTGGTTTTCAACGGCGACATTGCGGCCTTGCGCCAAGGCTTGCTTGGGACTGGTCTGAAAGCTGCCGTGGCGGGTAAAAAACAAGCTCGCTCACTGTCTGCCGTTACTTGGTCTATGCACACGGCCACCTCGGGTGTGGCCTTGGACCGGCACAATGTTTTTTTCAGATCTGATTACAAACAAGAATTCGAGGCCATTTTTCAGCAAGCGCGGTTGCCGTCGCAACCCACTGTCTATGTTTGTGCGCAAGACCGTGGTACCGGCGAAGCAGTCAATGGGGCTGAACGCTTGCTGTGTTTGGTCAATGCGCCTGCCAATGGCGATAAGCGCAGTTTCACCCCCCAAGAATTGACCGATTGCACCGTCAGCAGCCAAGACCTGATGGCGCGTTGTGGCTTGTCATTACAGTTGGAGCCTTCTTCATCATGCATTCGCACCACACCTCAGGACTTTCACCAACTGTTTCCAGCCACGGGCGGGGCCTTGTATGGCCAAGCCACACATGGATGGATGGCGGCGTTCGCCCGTTCGAACGCCAAAGCCCAAGTGCCGGGTCTGTACTTGGCGGGGGGCAGCGTGCATCCGGGACCGGGGGTCCCAATGGCGGCCATGTCGGGCCAACTGGCGGCCGCGGCGCTGATGGGCAACCTCGGTTTGACCAAATTGTCCAAAGCGGGGGCTACCTCTGGTGGTACCTTGACGCATTAAGCGACGATGGTCAGCACGGCCTGACCATCATTGCCTTTGTGGGCAGTGTGTTCTCACCTTATTACGCATGGGCGCAGCGCAGCGGCAAGGTCGAGCCCGACAACTACCGTGCCCTGAACGTGGCGCTTTATTCGCGGCATGCCAAACGCTGGACCATGACCGAAAGGGGTGCGCAGCACTGTCACCGAGATGCGCAGCAGTTCACCATAGGACCTAGCCAATTGCGCTGGGACGGGCAGGCGCTGGTGATCGATATCAACGAAGTGGGCGTGCCTTTTCCGCACCGTGTCAAGGGGCAGGTGAGGGTGCATCCGCTTGGCTTGTTCAACTTCAGCACCGCCATTGATCAACAAGGCTTGCACCGTTGGGGTCCCATTTCGCCCAGTGCGCGGGTGGAAGTGACCATGTCCAGTCCCGGCCAAAGCTGGTCAGGCACTGGGTATTTGGATTCCAACGAAGGCGATGAACCGATAGACCGATCTTGCCGCGAATGGGATTGGTCGCGCAGCCCCCTGAACGATGGCAGTACTGCGGTGATTTACGACAT
>CAMDIP010000087.1 GCA_945899335.1 Bordetella parapertussis | reverse complement strand
CTGAGTCCAGTCATGCGAATGGCCGCCTTTGAAAAGGGGCAGTTCAGTACGTCGTGTCAGCCAAGCTTGCCAACCCGCAGGCCAAGCCTCTTGGGTTTGAAGCGAGGGGTCAAACGCATCGCTGTAGTGCGTTACAAGTAAATGATGCAAACCTTCGCCTTCGGGCAACGCATCGCTGGCAGCGGCCATATCGGCGGCCACATCGGCCGTAGTGATGGCAATGCGGGCTTGGGCGTCCATGATGTAGTGCTCCAACTCTTTGGCGCGGTTCATGGGGTTGACGGGCACCACCACCGCATTGGCCCGCAAGATGCCAAAGTGCGCCGCCACCAATTGGGGGCAGTTTTGCATGTCCAGCAAGACGCGGTCGCCTTTTTGAATGCCTTTGTCGTGCAACCAAGCAGCGATGCGCTCGGCTTGGTGGGTGAGTTGTTGGTAGCTGAGGGCGCTACCCAAAAATTGCAGCGCGGTTTTGTGGGGGAAACGCTTTGCGCTGAAGGCTAAGTTATCCCAGAGGGTGGTGTCAGGTGGCGTGATGTGGTGGGGAACGCGAGCAGGCCAGTGCTTGTAGTGAGGTTTCATGACCACGAAGCCTAACCGCCACACCCAAGTGGCGCAAGAGGACTGCCCCTTGGTTAAGAGCTGTTCTTAGGCGGTTTGGGGGGCAGAGGTGCGACGACGCCCACCTTGACGCAGGCTGAACATGGCTTGGAAATAGCCACGCAGCCAGCCCATGTCGATGGGTTTTCGCAGCACATGGGTGCCAGAGGGCAATTCGCCGTAGGTGGCAATTTCTTCGTCTGACAAACCCGTGATGACGATGACCGACATTTGGGCAAATAAGGGATGGGTATGCAACTGGCGCAACATCTCTACCCCGTCAATGCCTGGCATTCGCAAATCGGTCAGCAGCACCTGTGGTTTGAGCACCGAAATATCGAGCAAGGCTTCAATGGCAGACGCGGTGATGGTGGTGTCGAGTGACAAGTCCCATTGGTCAAAATGCATTTGAAACATGGTCCGGGTGAGCTCGTCGTCCTCGACCACCATGACTTTGAGTCGCTTGGTGTCTTGGTAATTGGCGTTGGGCGAAAGGGTGGCGCGGTTTTGGTAGTCACGAATCGACTGAATGGAAATGCGGCGGTGACCCCCTTGGGTTTTCCAAGCCTCGAGTTCGTTTTTTTCCACCAAGGTTTGCACGGTGCCCACCGACAGGTTAAGCAGTTTGGCGGCGTAACTGGTGCCACAGTACTCGTCGGTGTTATCAGGAATGGCTTTATGGCTCATGAATACTCCAAGGTAATAAATGTGGCAAAAATTACCACTTTTTTATCATTTTACCGTGAAATTTAGCGTATCCCTAACTATTTAATACTTTAATGTGGTTTTTTGGGAATTATTTGAGCGCTTTATAGCGCACTCGCTTGGGTTTTGCGCCTTCTTCGCCCAAACGCTTCTTCTTGTCGGCCTCATACTCTTGGTAGTTGCCATCAAAGAATGTCCAGTGTGAATCGCCTTCGCAAGCCAAGATGTGGGTGGCAATGCGGTCTAAGAACCAACGGTCATGGCTGATGACCATGATGCTGCCAGCAAACTCCAGCAAAGCATCTTCCAAGGCCCGCAAGGTTTCCACGTCCAAGTCGTTGGAGGGTTCGTCCAGCATCAAGACATTGCCGCCAGCGATCAAGGTTTTCGCCAAATGCAAACGACCACGCTCACCACCGGAAAGGGTGCCGACGCGTTTTTGCTGGTCGCCGCCATTGAAGTTAAAACGACCGCAATAGGCGCGGCTGGCCATTTCGAACTTGCCCACGGTCAAGATGTCCAAGCCACCCGACACGTCTTCCCAAACGGTTTTTTCATTGGCAAGGTCGTCGCGGTTTTGGTCCACAAAGGCCATCTTCACGGTTTGGCCGATTTTGATGTCGCCGGTGTCTGCCTTCTCTTTGCCAGCAATCATGCGAAACAGCGTGGATTTACCAGCACCGTTGGGGCCGATGATGCCCACGATGGCCCCTGCAGGAATTTTGAAGCTCAGGTTGTCGATCAGCATGCGGTCGCCAAAGGACTTACTTACATTCGTGAACTCGATGACTTCATGACCCAAGCGTTCGGCCACGGGAATGAAAATTTCCTGCGTTTCATTGCGCTTTTGGTATTCGAAGTCGGACAACTCTTCAAAGCGGGCAATACGCGCCTTGCTTTTGGCTTGACGGCCTTTGGGGTTTTGGCGCACCCAGTCCAACTCCTTTTTCAAGGCTTTGGCACGTGCCTCTTCGCCCTTTTGTTCTTTCTCTAAGCGGTCTTGCTTTTGTTCCAACCAAGTCGTGTAGTTGCCTTTGTAGGGGATGCCGTGGCCGCGGTCGAGCTCCAAAATCCATTCGGCCGCGTTGTCAAGGAAGTAGCGGTCGTGGGTGATGGCCACCACGGTGCCAGAAAATCTTGCGAGAAACTGTTCTAGCCAATCGACCGACTCGGCGTCCAAGTGGTTGGTGGGTTCGTCAAGCAACAACATATCGGGGCGCGAAAGCAGCAACTGGCACAAGGCCACGCGGCGTTTTTCACCGCCTGACAAATGTTCAATGACAGCATCCCATGGCGGCAAGCGCAGCGCGTCAGCCGCGATTTCAAGTTGGTGCTCGCTGTTGTCACTACCGGCGGCAGCGATGATGGCTTCCAACTGGCCTTGCTCTGCAGCCAAGGCGTCAAAGTCAGCATCTTCTTCAGCGTAAGCGGCATACACCTCTTCGAGGCGTTTTTGGGCTTGCAATGCCTCTTCCATGCCGCCCTCCACTGCTTCGCGCACGGTTTGTTCAGGGCGCAACTTAGGCTCTTGGGGCAAATACCCTATCTTCAAACCAGCCATGGGGAACGCTTCACCCTCGATTTCCTTGTCGATGCCCGCCATTATTTTCAGCAGTGTGGACTTGCCAGAACCGTTCAAGCCCAGCACGCCGATCTTGGCGCCGGGGAAGAAGCTCAGGGAAATATCTTTCAGGATATGGCGTTTGGGCGGCACGATTTTGCCGACGCGGTTCATGGTGAAAACGTATTGGGACATGGAATAACTTTCGAGGCATTGCGCCACACGGTGTGGGCTGGTTAGTGGAGGATTATCTCTGCACTTGTGTCACCAATGAAGCAGTTGGCCAAGTTCGAAAAATCATCTCCAAAAGCCGAGACCTGATTCATGAGAGAATATTAATCAGTTGTTGCCACCAGTTGCTTCAACATCAGCGCTTCTGCTGGGGCCGGAACCCAAACCCTGCGTTTGTTACCTACCTGCCCAAATGTGTTTCCTCGGTCTTTAGCTGGCTGCCCTTTTTTGGCGGAACAGACCGAAACCCAAAGCGTCGCCCAACCGCGCGCTCCTTTATGAACTTTGATGAACTGAACTTGGCTCCGGCCATTCTGAAAGCTGTGCGCGAGCAAGGCTACGACACCCCTACCCCTATTCAAGCGCAAGCCATACCCGCTGTACTCGCAGGCCAAGACCTGCTAGCAGGCGCACAAACTGGCACCGGCAAAACCGCCGCCTTCACCCTGCCCATGCTGCACAAACTCAGCATGAGCCGTAGCGCCACCAACCGCTTTGGCGTGTTTGGCATCCGCGCCTTGGTGCTGACCCCCACCCGCGAACTCGCAGCACAAGTGGAAGAGTCGGTGCGCACCTATGGCAAGCACCTGCAACTGCAATCTGCCGTCATCTTTGGCGGCGTCGGCATGGCCGCGCAGATCAAGTCGTTGAAAAAAGGCGTGGACATTTTGGTGGCCACCCCTGGCCGTTTGCTGGACTTGCAGCAACAAGGTTTTCTGGACCTCTCCACCGTGCAAATGCTGGTACTCGACGAAGCCGACCGCATGCTCGACATGGGTTTCATCCACGACGTAAAAAAAGTGCTGGCCTTGGTTCCAAAAGAAAAGCAAAGCCTGTTGTTCTCGGCCACCTTCAGCCAAGAGATCCGCGATTTGGCTGCGCAGTTGCTGCACAAACCGCAAAGCATTCAAGTCACGCCTGAAAACACCACGGTGCAACTCATCAAGCAGGTGATTCACCCCGTGGGCAGGCAGCAAAAGAAAGCCCTGCTCGCACACATCATCGACACCAAACAGTGGAGCCAAGTGCTGGTGTTTTGTCGCACCAAGTTTGGCGCCAACCATGTGGCCGACTTTTTGAACAAACAAGGCATCACCGCCATGGCGCTGCACGGCAACAAAAGCCAAACAGCGCGTACCCAAGCGCTCGCGGGCTTTAAAAGCGGCGACATCCGTGTGTTGGTGGCTACCGACATCGCAGCCCGAGGCATCGACATCGATGACTTGCCGCACGTGGTGAATTATGAAATCCCCAATATCAGCGAAGACTATGTGCACCGCATTGGCCGTACCGGCCGTGCGGGTGCCAGCGGAGAAGCGGTCAGTTTGGTGTCCTTGGACGAGGAAGGCTTTATGCAAGAAATTGAAAAATTCACACGTCAAACCATCGAGGTTGAAAAGGTCGAGGGCTTTGGTCCTTCACCCGACGAGCGCGCCGAGCCCATTGCCATGGGTCGCCAAACCTTGTGGGGTGGTTTAGGCAAACCCCCCAGCCGTGACGTGATGGCTGCTGCCGCCCGAGCTGCTCGACAAGAAATGATGGAACGCATCCGCGAGAAAAAACCAGCAGGCGGTGGACGCGGCGGCGAAGGCCGAGGACAGGGACAGAGTCAAGGTCAAGGCCCGCGTGCTGAGCGCCCTCCGCGCAGTCCCAACCCAGGACAACCCTCGCATGGCGCAAGACCAGGGCACAACGGCGCACCGCGCGCTCAAGGCCCAGGTCGTGACCGCCCCGAACGCGGCCCGCGCAACCCTGCCCCTGAAGGGATGCCGCGTGATGACTTCGATCACCAACCCCCATCGCATCACCAAGAAGACGATTTCCAACCCCGTGCCAATGCACATTTGGGTACCCAAAGTGGTGTGAACGCGTTTGGACATAAGTCTGGTGGCGGCGCAGGCCGTCAACCCGATCCCACCATGACCTCGGTCGATTTGCTCAGCCGCAACAACCGCGGTGGCGGTGGTGGTGGCGGCAAACGCCGCACGGGTGGCGGCGGTGGTGGTGGTGGTGGCCGACCTGGTGGTGGCGGCGGTGGTTACGCTGGCAAGAAAAGCGGCGGCGGCTTCGGCCGCTGAAAAAGCTTAAAGCGCTTTAAACCCGATTCGCCCACTCGGGCACCAAGGCAGGAATAGCCTGCCCTTCAAAGTGCGCGTTCAAGTTCGCCAATGCCAAAGCTGCCATGGCTTGGCGGGTTTGCACCGTGGCGCTGGCCACATGCGGTGTCAGCACCACGTTTTGCAAGTTACGCAATTCGGCGGGCACTCGCGGCTCGTCGGCATACACATCCAAAGCCGCACCGCCAATCACTTTCTTTTGCAAGGCCTCAATGAGCGCGGCTTGGTCCACCACAGAACCGCGCGCCACATTGATGAAGTAACCCTTGTTGCCCAAGGCCTGAAAGACCTCGGCGTTGATGAGATTGCGGGTTGTCGGGCCACCTGGGATGATGGCCACCAAATAATCTACATTCGCGGCCAATTCTTTGGCCGAAGGGAAGTAGGTGTAGGGCAAAGTAGGCACCGCGTTGCGAGCGTAATAAGCAATGGACATGTCAAATGCCGCTGCACGTTTGGCAATGGCCTGACCTATGCGGCCGATCCCCACCAAGCCCAGTCGCGTACCGCTCATTTTGGTCTGCAAAGGAAACGGGCCTTCGACCCAATCGCTGTTGCGAACAAACTTATCAGCTTGCGGAATGCGTCGCGCAATCGAGAGCATCAAGCCCAGCGCCAAATCGGCGACGTCGTCGTTGAGCACCCCAGGCGTGTGGCTGACTTTGATGCCACGCTCCATAGCGCCAATGACATCCACGCCGTCATAGCCCACACCGCAAATAGAAATGAACTCCAAGGCGGGAAACAAAGACATCAGTTTTTTGTCGATGACTGCGTCGCCACCTCCCACCATGGCGCGTATTCGCTGCAAAGCGCTGGGGTCGGTGATGTGGTCGCGGTCATGCACGATATAGGTTTGCTGCAAATCCGACATCAGGTAGGTGGGCAGGTTGGTGACCCGCAAAATATCTATCATGGTGC
>CAMDIP010000086.1 GCA_945899335.1 Bordetella parapertussis | reverse complement strand
TTTGGTCGTAGGCCTTGGCCTCACCACCAAACTTCGCCGACAAAATCGTCGTGATCGCCGCCGTCAGCGTCGTCTTGCCATGGTCAACGTGGCCAATCGTGCCCACGTTCACGTGCGGTTTGGTCCGCTCAAACTTGCCTTTTGCCATTCTTCGACTCCGAAAAAAAACTCACAACAAAAATGTAACTGGTGCCCTTGGCGGGAATCGGACCCGCGACCTCTCCCTTACCAAGGGAGTGCTCTACCACTGAGCCACAAGGGCGAAAACTCTTCACCTGCACACCAAAACCGCTTGGAGCGGGAGACGGGAATCGAACCCGTGTCATTAGCTTGGAAGGCTAAGGTTCTACCATTGAACTACTCCCGCATCGAAGACCACAGGCTTTAAACCCCATGGACGTCATCACAGTTGCAGGTCACCCAAGCACTTTGTGGTGGAGGAGGCTGGATTCGAACCAGCGTAGGCGTAAGCCAACAGATTTACAGTCTGCCCCCTTTAGCCACTCGGGCACCCCTCCAGCGAGCCAAAGACTATAGCATATTTCACCCATGAAAATGGATGACTGCCCCAGAAAAAAACCAATTCCTACAAGTAGTTGCGGTTTTTAGCTCTCTAGACGCCAGTCCATTGACAGTCCTTTTGACTGCAACCACAGACTAGCCTTGGAAAAATGTCCGCAACCAATGAAAGGATGGGGACCGCGCAAAGCGGATAAGGGTGAGGGGTGGTTGGCCTGCAAAACCAAGCAAGTGGAGGGTTTGTGGCTTGCGGCTTGGGCAATCAACATGGTCTTGGACTGGGCGTGTGCACCCCACAGCATGAAAACACAGGCTTTGGCAGATTCAGCAATAGCAGAGGTAATTTCGTCAGTGAGCGCCTCCCAACCTTGTTTGGCGTGGCTGGCTGGCAAACCATCCTCCACTGTCAAACAGGTGTTGAGCAACAAAACCCCTTTTGTGGCCCAAGGACTCAGGCTGGCCTCAAAAGGCGGAACTTGGCCAATGTCTCGTTGTAATTCTTTGAAAATATTGCGCAGCGAAGGTGGCGCAGCAACTCCTGAGGGCACCGAAAAAGCCAAACCCTCGGCCTGACCCATGCCGTGGTAAGGGTCTTGGCCCAATATCACCACTTTGACATCAGACAAAGGGCTTAAGCACAAAGCCCGAAGTGGCTCAGGGGGGTAAATTTGCGCACCCGCTTGCAAGCGTTGCTGCAAAAACGCTAGCAAAGCAAGTCCTTGCTGGCTGAGCCAAAACCTGTTGACCAAGGACTGCCAAGAAGGGTGCACTGGCCAAGCCAGTGGGTCGGCAGATTGCAAAAAGTTGTGCTCAGTCACCGAACAAAGCGGCCAAAGCCTCGCCTGGCTCGGGTGCGCGCATAAAGGCCTCACCGACCAAAAACGCATGTATGCCTGCTGCACGCAAACGAGAAACGTCTTCGCGGGTAGCGATGCCACTTTCGGTGACCAGGAATTTATCGACTGGAAAATCGGCCATGAGCGTCAAGGTGGTGTCCAAAGACACCTCAAACGTGCGAAGGTTGCGGTTATTCACGCCGACCAATGAGGTTTTGAGCTTCAAGGCGCGGTCAAGTTCTGCGCGGTCATGCACCTCGACAAGCACGGCCATGTCCAGGCTGCGGGCAGCAGCTTCGAAGTCGGCCATTTGCGCATCATCCAAACAAGCGGCAATCAGCAAAACGCAGTCAGCACCCATGGCTCGCGATTCGTAAATTTGATAGATGTCGACCATGAAGTCCTTGCGCAGCACCGGCAAATCGCAAGAGGCGCGGGCTTGCTTAAGGTTATCGTTGCTGCCTTGGAAATACTGCTGATCGGTCAGCACCGACAAACATGCGGCGCTGACTTTGCCGTCGCCCATGGCATAACTTTGTGCGATATCAGCGGGGATGAAGTCTTCGCGCAGCAGGCCTTTAGACGGGCTGGCTTTTTTAACCTCGGCGATGACGGCGGCCTGACCCGCAACGATTTTGCGACGTAAAGCGCCTTCAAAGTCGCGAGTCAGCACACGGCTTTGCGCATCAGCGCGCACCGCCTCCAAAGACACTGCGCGTTTTCGCAGCGCAACTTCTTCGTGCTTGGTTTGGACGATTTTGTTGAGTATGTCGCTCACAGCTTGGCCTTTTTCTTGGGTTTATGCCGCATGGTGACGCGCGGTGAATTCATTCAATTGTGCCAACTTGGCTTTGGCCAAACCTTGCGCCAGCGCTTGCTGGGCCAAGGCAATGCCATCGACCATGGTGGGGGCCACGTTGGCGGCGTACAGCGCCACCCCCGCATTCAACGCAACAATGTCGCGCGGTGGACCGGCTTGGTTCTCCAACACCGCCAACACCATGTCACGCGACTCCTCAGGCGTGTCCACCCGCAAAGCGCGGTGGCTGGCCATGGTCAGACCAAAGTCTTCGGGGTGAATTTCATACTCGGAAATTTCGCCGTTTTTCAACTCGCCCACCAAGGTGGCGGCACCCAAGCTGACCTCGTCCATGCCATCTCGCCCATAGACCACCAAGGCATGCTCAGCGCCCAAACGTTGCAAGGCACGGATTTGGATACCGACCAAGTCGGGATGGAACACGCCCATCAAGATATTGGGCGCAGAAGCTGGGTTGGTGAGCGGCCCCAAGATATTGAAAATAGTTCTAACACCCAACTCTTTTCGCACCGGCGCCACGTTTTTCATGGCGGGGTGGTGGTTGGGCGCAAACATAAAGCCAATACCTACCTCGGCAATACTTTGGGCGATGGCGCTGGGTTGGAGGTTGATGTGGACGCCCAGACTTTCCAGCACGTCAGCGCTGCCGCTTTTGCTGCTGACACTGCGCCCACCGTGCTTGCTGACCCGCGCACCAGCAGCAGCGGCGACAAACATGGCGCAAGTGGAGATGTTGAAGGTATTGGCACCGTCTCCTCCTGTGCCCACAATATCCACCAAGTGGGTTCGGTCGACCACCTCCACCTTGGTGGAAAACTCGCGCATCACCTGCGCGGCGGCAGTGATTTCACCGATGGTTTCCTTCTTTACTCGCAAGCCGGTAAGGATGGCAGCGGTCATGAGGGGTGTGATTTCGCCATTCATGATCATGCGCATCAGGTGCAGCATTTCATCGTGAAAAATCTCTCGGTGTTCGATGGTGCGCTGCAAGGCTTCGGTGGGCGTGATGATGGTCATGGCTGCTGCATTTTCAAAAAGTTGTTCAACAAAGCGTGGCCGTGTTCTGTCAGTATGGACTCGGGGTGAAATTGCACACCTTGAACAGCCAAGCTGCGGTGCCGCACGCCCATGATCTCGCCATCATCGGTCCACGCCGTGACTTCCAATTCAGCAGGGCAACTGCTTCGCTCAATGGAGAGCGAGTGGTAGCGGTTGACGGTGAAGTCTTTGGGCAGATCGGCAAACACGCCCTGCTGGGTGGTGTGGATGACGCTGGTCTTGCCGTGCATGAGTTGCTGGGCGCGGATGATGCGCCCACCAAACGCTGCGCCTATGCTTTGGTGCCCCAAGCACACACCCAGAATAGGCAACTTGCCCGCAAAATGCTGGATGGTAGCGACCGAAATACCGGCTTCGGCGGGTGAGCAAGGGCCGGGCGACACCACCAAATGACTGGGTTTCAAGGCCGCAATGTCTGCCAAGCTGATTTCATCGTTGCGATGTACCAGCACCTCGGCGCCGAGTTCAGCAAAGTACTGCACCAGGTTGTAGGTGAAGCTGTCGTAGTTGTCGATCATGAGAAGTTTCATTCCAAACCTCCTTCGACCAACTCGCTGGCACGTAACAGTGCGCGAGCCTTGTGTTCGGTTTCAAGCCACTCCATCTCGGGGATGGAGTCTGCCACCACCCCCGCCGCCGCTTGCACATACAGGATGTCGTCTTTGACGATGCCGGTTCGAATGGCAATGGCTACATCCATGTCGCCCGCGAAACTCAGGTAGCCGCAAGCACCGCCGTAAATGCCGCGTTTGACAGGTTCGAGTTGGTCGATGAGCTCCATGGCGTGCACCTTGGGCGCACCGGTAAGCGTACCCGCGGGGAAGGTGGCGCGCAGCACATCCATGCTGCTCATGCCGTCTTTCAACATGCCCTCGACATTGCTAACGATATGCATCACATGGCTGTAACGCTCCACCGCAAAAGCCTCAGTCACCTTCACCGTACCGGTTTTGGCAATACGCCCTATGTCGTTGCGGGCCAAGTCAATCAACATGACGTGTTCGGCACGTTCTTTGGGATCATTGATCAACTCTTGCTCTGTAACCAAGTCTGCCTCGGGGGTGGCGGCCCGCGGTCGGGTGCCCGCCAGTGGGCGAATGGTGACCTTGTTACCCTCGGGCGTGGTTTCTTGGCGCACCAAAATTTCAGGCGAGGCTCCCACCACATGGAAGTCGCCCATGTTGTAGAAATACATATAGGGGCTGGGGTTCAAAGAGCGCAATGCACGGTAGAGCGACAAGGGGCTTTGGGTGAAGCGCTTTTGTATACGCTGACCCACTTGCACCTGCATGAAGTCACCCGCCTCGATCAAACCCTTGGCCCGCTCAACCGCAGCCAAGTAATCAGCTTTGGCGAATTGCCGCTCTGCTGCATATGCCGTTGAAGTCTTGAGTTCAGGCGCTTGCACCGAGTGCTTGAGCATGTCTTTGAGTTGCTGCAAACGCTGTTGCCCGCGTTCATAAGCATGCTCTTGGGCGGGGTCCACATAAATCAGCAAGGTCAACTTGCCAGAAAGGTTGTCAATGACGGCCAACTCTTCGGTTTGCAACAGCAAGATGTCTGGACAGCCCAAGGTATCGGGCGGACAGCTGTGCGCCAATTTCTTTTCAATATGTCGCACCGTGTCGTAGCCAAAATAGCCGGCCAAGCCGCCACAAAAGCGCGGCATTCCAGGGCGCAGCGCCACCTTGAAACGCTGCTGGTAGCTGGCTATGAAGTCCAAAGGGTTGCCATGGTTGGTTTCCACCACCACGCCATCGGTCACCACCTCGGTGTGCGCGTTCGCGCCAAAACCATTGGCACGCAGCAGAGTACGCGCGGGCAAGCCAATGAAACTGTACCGGCCAAACCGCTCGCCGCCCACCACCGATTCGAGCAAAAAGCTGTGCTTGCCCCCGTCTTGGTGAAAAGCCAGCTTCAGGTAGAGCGAAAGCGGGGTTTCAAGGTCGGCAAACGCTTCGAGCATCAAGGGAATGCGGTTAAAGCCTTGCTTTGAAATTTGATTGAATTCGGTTTCTGTCATGACGCTAGAGCCTCCACAGCTCAACCCTTAAAGGGCTTTCAAAATTGAAACAGGGGCGCCAAGAAGGGGCCCAAGAGAAGGAGGCAGTAAAGGGTCTAAGCCAACACCAACACTGCCGAGCAGGGCTGGCGACGCCAAGGCCAAGCTCCTCGGTCGTTGCAACCTGTGAGGGTGTTGAGATGGATAAACATGTCAGAAAGTGTATCAAATGCGCCCCAAGGCGCTTAAAGCCGCAACTCCGTGAAGCTGTCGATAAAGCCGTCGCAGTCCACACCGCGAATGGGCTCGCCATGGTTATAGCCATAGGTGACCAAGACCACAGGGCAGGCGGCGGCACGTGCGGCTTGGGCGTCGTTTTGTGAGTCGCCCAGCATCAAAGTGTGGGAAGGTGCGGTGCCCAAAGCTTTGCAGGTTTCCAGCAGCGGCATGGGGTCTGGCTTTTTGCGCGGAAAAGCGTCGCCACCGTAAACATGGCCAAAAAAGCCATCAAGACCTTTGCGCGCCAGCAAATCTTTGGCGAACGCAGTGGGTTTGTTGGTCAAGCAGGCCATGGGCAGGCCTTGTGCTTTAAAAGCTTGCAGGCCCTGCAATACACCCGCATAGACCTCGGCGTGCTGACCGTTGACACGGCCATAGTGGTGCTGGTAGCGCAAAAAGGCGGGTTCGTACATCGTCTCCACGGTGGTGGTGTCGCACACCAAACCACTGGCTTGCACTTCGGGAAGGGTGAGTTGGTGCTTCAACACAGTGCGCACCAAATGCTCCGAGCCTTTGCCGACAGCGATATTGACCACGCTTTTGTCCACCTTGGGCAGATCGATGTCGGCCAAGGCCAAATTGAGCGCAGCCTCGAAGTCAGCCATGGTGTCGACCATGGTGCCATCAAGGTCGATCAT
>CAMDIP010000085.1 GCA_945899335.1 Bordetella parapertussis | reverse complement strand
TCCTTGTTTGGCGCACAAAACGTAGCGGTTGAAAACCCACGATGGATGAGCGGGGGCATACAAGTTCTGTCTAACTTAAGCCTTCCGTGGAACCGCGTGTTGATTGTGGTGTTTGCCTTGGCTGTTTTGCTTGGCATGGCTTTGCTCATCAGTCAAACACGCTTGGGCTTGTTTGTACGCGGCGTTACCCAAAATCGAGCTATGGCTTCTTGCATGGGTGTGAACACCGCAAGAATTGACACCTATGCGTTTGCGCTGGGTTCAGGCATCGCGGGTTTGGCGGGTTGTGCGCTGAGCCAGATTGGCAATGTGGGACCCGATTTGGGCCAAGGCTATATCGTCGACGCCTTTATGGTGGTGGTGCTAGGCGGTGTGGGGCAGTTAGCAGGAACCGTGTATGCAGCACTGGGTTTGGGTGTGCTGAATAAATTTTTAGAAGGTTGGACAGGTGCCGTACTTGCCAAGATTGCGGTCTTGGTGATCATCATCATCTTCATTCAAAAACGACCTCAAGGTTTGTTTGCGATGAAGGGCAGAAGTGCAGAGGCTTGAGATGAGCAGCATCACTATTCCCCCTAAACCCGCATTGCTCAGCACCATGGGATGGCTTGCATTCCTCGGTTTTGTGCTGGTTTTAGGGGTGGTAACCCCATTGCTGAATTTGTATGTGCCAGCAGGGCACCCCTTGCATGTGAGCGACTTCGTGGTCTCTTTAGTCGGCAAGATCATGTGTTTCGCCATCTGTGCCTTGGCCATGGATTTGATTTGGGGTTACACAGGTATTTTGTCCTTGGGGCATGGCTTGTTTTTTGCACTGGGTGGTTATGCCATGGGCATGTACCTGATGCGGCAAATTGGGCTGGATGGGAATTACAAATCTGAACTGCCCGACTTCATGGTGTTTTTAAATTGGAAGACCTTGCCTTGGCATTGGTATTTCAGCGACAGCTTCATCGCCACTTTACTGTTAATTGTGTTGGTCCCAGGTCTGTTGGCTGCAGTATTTGGTTACTTTGCATTTCGCTCGCGCATCAAAGGCGTGTATTTCTCCATCATCACCCAAGCCATGACTTTTGCATTTATGTTGCTGTTTTTCCGTAATGAAACGGGCTTTGGTGGCAACAATGGCTTTACCGACTTCAAACGCATTTTGGGCATGACGATTGCCACACCTCATATGCGCATGGTGTTGTTTGTGATGACGGCAATGACTTTGCTAGGCTTCTTTTTGATGGCCAGGTGGCTGGTGCAAAGCAAATTTGGCAGGGTATTGCAAGCCATCCGAGACGCTGAAAGTCGGGTCATGTTTTGTGGCTACTCACCCTTGCCCTATAAGTTGAGCATATGGGTTATTTCCGCTGTGATGTGTGGTGTGGCTGGTGCTTTGTATGTGCCGCAGGTGGGCATCATCAACCCCAGCGAGATGAGCCCAGCCAATTCCATTGAGATTGCTGTTTGGGCAGCCGTGGGTGGCAGAGGCAGTTTGTTGGGACCCATCATTGGTGCCTTCATGGTCAATGGGGCGAAAAGTTGGTTGACTGTGGTGGCGCCTGAGTTTTGGCTGTATGTGCTGGGCGCCTTGTTCATTGCAGTGACTTTGTTCATGCCCCAAGGTGTCTTGGGCTTATGGAACAAAGCCCGTCAAGCGTGGATGTCCAGAAGGGCCTCATCATGACACCCGACTTATTTGACGAAGGCAGCGAGCGCCTGCAAGCGCATCAGTTTCGACGAGTCCAACAGTCATCCTCGGGAGGAAGGGGTGCAAGTTATGGCCATGTGTTGCAAGCAGGTGAACTCGACCTTACCCATGGACGTATTCTGTATTTGGAAGATGTGAATGTGAGCTTTGATGGCTTCAAAGCCATCAATAACTTGTCCTTGGACATCGCGCCTGGAGAGTTGCGCTGCATCATCGGCCCCAATGGAGCTGGCAAAACCACCATGATGGACATCATCACGGGCAAAACCCGACCCGACAGTGGTCAGGTTTTTTTTGGCAGCACCATCGATTTACTGCGCCACAACGAACCCGAAATAGCGCAGTTGGGCATAGGTCGTAAATTTCAAAAACCCACGGTGTTTGAACATTTAAGTGTTTGGGAAAACCTAGAGCTTGCGTTGGCAACAGCTAAGAATGTGACGGCTTCTATGGTGTTCAGATTGAACGGAGTACAACAAGACCGTTTGTGCGAAGTCTTGGAAACCATCCGATTAAGCCAAGACCTAAGCCGCATGGCGGGACTGCTGAGCCATGGTCAAAAACAATGGCTAGAGATCGGCATGTTGTTGATGCAAGACCCCAAACTACTGCTATTAGATGAACCGGTGGCTGGCATGACAGACCAAGAAACCGAACGTACAGCAGAGTTGTTTTTGTCTTTGAAAGGAAAACACTCACTGATGGTGGTTGAGCACGACATGGGATTTATTCGGCAAATATCAGACATCGTCACCGTGCTTTGCGATGGTGCTGTGTTGGCCCAAGGCAGCTTTGAACAAGTCCAAGCTGATGAGCGTGTGATTGATGTGTACTTAGGACGCTAAGCTATGTTGCAAGTACAAAATATTCACCAATACTATGGCGGCTCCCATATTTTGCGCAACGTCAGCTTGCAGACCTATGCAGGACAGGTGACCGTGTTGCTTGGGCGCAATGGTGTGGGTAAAACCACATTGCTCAAAGCTCTGATGGGCTTGGTGCCACTGCGCGAGGGCGCCATCACTTTTGATGGTCAATCGATCACCAAGGCAACCCCCTACGAACGCGCCAAAGCTGGCATTGGCTATGTGCCTCAAGGGCGGGAAATTTTCAATCGATTAACTGTGGAGGACAATTTGCGCATGGGCTTGGCCACGCAAAAAGCCGGAACATCTATACCAGCAGAATTGTTTGAAATGTTCCCTGTATTGGATCAGATGCGACATCGCCGTGGCGGCGATTTGTCTGGCGGGCAGCAGCAACAGTTGGCCATTGCGCGTGCTTTGGCTGGTTCGCCCAAATTATTGGTGCTGGACGAACCGACAGAAGGTATTCAGCCAAGCATCATCAAAGACATTGGCCGCGTTATTCAACAACTCGCCAAACGAGGCGACATGGCTATTTTGTTGTGCGAGCAGTACTACGATTTTGCTGAGGAATTGGCTGACCATTATTTGGTGATGGAGCGCGGGGAAGTTATCGCTCAGGGCCCTAGTAGCGAGATGCAATCAAAGGGGATTCGTCAGTTGGTTTCCATTTGATTTTTCGCCTGTCTCGGTGTGGATTCGTACCCGAACAGGAACCACAGAAAAACTGGGGCAGTTGTACCGCTGTATATCCTCTGCGTGCAGTGGGTAGGAATTACAGTTGGAGAAACGTCGCCAAGTTGAATCGTAAATGCCGCATTGAAATTTGTCTTCGCCTAATGGCTCAAGGAAAAAACACTTTTTTTCTAAGCAGCAATTGCCACATTGAACGCAAGAGCCTTGTATTTGTACAGGGATATTTTTATTCTGCAAAAAAACATCTTCTAAAAAATGCCGCACAGGCCCTTGCGATATCGCCTCTAAGTGGATGCGCATTTTCTTCACACTGTTGCCGTACTCAAGAACGAACTTCTTTTTCCAAAACAGCAAGGACATGAGAAGAGGGGATACAGGTATTAACAGGGAAATGAAAAATACGATGATTTTTGATGCCCACTTTGAAAAAATTTTCACTTCAGCCCCATACAGTTTGCGTAAAAAGTGACTGTGGCTGGCCAGTCTGAAAAGATGCCACGAATACCCACATCCTTGTTCAGAACATGAAGAGCTTCAAGAATGTCACCTTCATGGTGGATGCCATCGGTGACCGATTGGTAATACCAACCGCCTTTCGCCAAAGCCATGACACCCGAGCGCTCTAGCGACCAAGTGATGATGTCAAGCTCTGCTTTTTTGATATTTTTGGCATAGGCAGATGGCACAAGTTTTCCATCTTCTAAAGCTAATAAAGCGAACAGAGGTGGCGCAACAATCTTGACGCCTTTTTGTTTGTAGTCATTGAGTTTTTCTGGAGAGGGTAAGTCTTTGACAGTTTCAGCGGCGTCGAGGAAAACCGCTTGCTTGGCAAAGCTTGGTTCGTTTTGGATCCAATACAAAATATCCTGCTCATTGAAAGATTGGGGGAAGACATGGCTGGGTTTGACGCCAGCATGTTTGTATTCATCCACCATCTTTTGAGCGTATTGCTGCTGAGTGAACCCCTCGAATGGCATGGCGACCGAGGCTTCTTTCAACTCGGGTGTCATCTTCACACCCAGCCGCTTGAACAGCGCAATGCTTTCCTTGTGGCTCATCAGCGTGCCGCTGGTGGGCCCTGAATACAGGTCTGTTCGCCAAGCAGGTGTGCCAGCCACAAATTCTTGTGCTGTCAGTGCCTTGGGGTTGAAGCCATCCATTTTCCCGCGCAGAGATTTGAATTCTGCCAAAGTGATGTCGCTGGCCCTGCACTCGGCAGACGCGGGTGTGTTGGTGTTGGGGTCAAAGGGGCTAAACGACTTGGTGCATTTGGCTGCCAAGGGGGTGAGCAAAATATTGGTCGTGGCGTGCAAATCATTTTGTGCATGTCGGCACACCAGTTCTTTGTCTTTGGTGAAGGTGACATCACACTCCATCACGCCTGCGCCCATGCGAGCTGCCGCCTCATAGGACTCGACGGTGTGCTCTGGAAACATCAAGGCGGCACCGCGATGACCAATGGAAAAATCCGATTTCTTGAACGGCCCATTGGTGCAACTTTGCAGTTTTCGCTTCAAGGGTGAATCGTTCATTTGGGAGACCAAAAAAAATGGTCTAGGCCCTAGTTGAATATTCTGAATGGGGGTATTTTGTTCAGCAATGGCGCCAAATGTGGCAAATAAGAAAGAAGTAAACAGTAATTTATCAAAGTGCTTGAACATGGGTGTGCAAGTGAAAGGGAAGACGTGTCATCTTAAAAATGCCGCATGAAAATTTGATGACACCTTGAGGATCATCGGCAAACATACTGGGTGAATAAATGTCCCGGGCTGACAGTGGTCACAACCACCTTAAAGCCACCACTTTCCTCTGTGCTTACAAGCACACCATAGTCTGGCAAATTTTGTTGCTTGGCCAACTCGGCGGCAATCTTCCAAACACTCAATAAGTTAGAGCTGGTCCCCGTTGCCATGCTTTTGAACTCGGCTCTTGCCTGGGGTTTTAAGCGAACCAGGTGAACATGCAGTTGATTTTGTGATCTGAAGTTCTGCGGGTTGACGACCAAGGCGATGGCCTCAGCTTCCATGCGCAGTGTGGCTTCATCCCATGCGTACTGCCATATACCTTCGGGACGCAAAGGGTCTTCAACCCCTGTGATGACTTGCAAAGGCATCACCAGTCCGTGGACAAAAGACGCAGGGCAACCGCACATCTTGATATCTCGAATGGCGACATATTCAGTGTTGATCGACCAAACCTCCGTGGTTTTTCTGCAGGAAGTCTCAGGTGTGCAGGCCGCTTCAGCAATTGGCGCTCGACATCGGGTGCAATAGTTCTCTAGCTTGGGGTCAACACAATGCCGGACGATGTCTAGCAATATGTCGCTGTTTGGCGTGGCATAAAGGCCACCCAATGGAAATAGAAAAATACATGCAAGCCATAGGCGACAAATTGTCATCAAGCGAACATATTTCTGCATCATGATTTATGTATGGAATCGAACACAATTGTTTTGGGTCAGGGCATTGGACAGTTTAAACAACATCTCGCTGAACAGGGATTCATTTCTCCTGTTTTTGGTGAGTTAGAGCCTCTGCGCAATGTGCCTGAATCTACAAACCGGCAAGAAGTTTTGGGGCTTGTATTGGAAGGCGACTTGGATCTCAAGTCCAAGGGTGAAACCACCAACTATTTAATGGGTGAATTATTTTTCATCGATAAGGTGACCCGCTTTGAATTACAAGCAGGACCTGCTGGCGTGAAGTATTTGTTTGCTTTTAAATAGTTGGCTTACATCGCCCATATACGGGGTGATACAGCAGGCAGTTGCCATAACTCAGAGCGCCATACCAGCCAAACACGGCGCAGCAAGTCCATGGCTTGCTCCACTTGAGCCGACAGCACCCGCACAAGCACCAACCTAGGGTCGGGTGAGCTAACCCCAGCTTGCAACACCAAAGCATGTTGTTCACACAGGTTGCGTGCAAG
>CAMDIP010000084.1 GCA_945899335.1 Bordetella parapertussis | reverse complement strand
GGGCGCTTGCATCGAATGCCTGACACCTGCCTGCGCTGCCAGATGCACCACCGTGTCGGGTTGCCACTGTGCCACCACTGAAGCAAAGGCATCTGTTTGCCCAATATCGATTTGAAAATACTTCACGCCACACTGGGTGACACAAGCTGCCAACCGCTCTTTGCGCAAGCGCGCCAAAAATGGGTCTGCCGCATCAGCAGCTCCACCAAGGCCCGTGGCTGGGTCAACTTTGTCGCAACCGGCCACGTCGTGGCCCAAGGCGTGCAGGCTTTTCACCAAGTGTGAGCCTATGAAACCCGCCACACCAGTTACCAATATTTTTTTGCTCATGTCATTCAATCTTTGGCATTCATTGCTTGTTGAGGTTCAGACCCGTCATGCGCCAGCTCTTTAGCTCAACTCCGCGGGTGTCAGCAAGAAGCCAGTCGATTGCACTGTTTCTGGCCACATGTTTGCTGCTTTTGGCTTGGGGTTTATGGCGCTCGGATTTGAACCGCGAGGCCATGCTGGCAGTGCACTCAGCCGATATGGGACCCGCGTGGCTTTGGATTTTTATCACCCAATGGGGCGACGCTGCAGTGGTGCTGCTGGTGTTGCTGGCCATCGGTAGATCGAGTCGCCGAGGGGCGGCTTTGGCCATCAAAGGGTTCTTGATCGGGTCTGTGGTGTCGCCCGTCTTGAAGATGTGGTTTTCCGTACCCAGGCCCTTGGCAGTATTGGATATCGCCCTCCTCAGCCCCATGGGCAACCCGCCAGCATCTGCCAACGCCATGCCCTCCGGACATGCCTTGGCGGCGTCAACCTTGGTCTGCCTGATCGTGCTCATGTACCCCTCACTTTTGCGCCGCAAGGCATTGCTATTCCTTCTGATTTTAGGTGGCTTGGTGGTGGCCTTCTCTAGGGTGGTGGTGGGGGCCCATTGGCCAGCGGATGTGCTCGCAGGCCTTGGGCTTGGCATATGGATCGCTTGGCTGGCTCAGCGCTGGGAATGGTGGTGGTCTTGGACACCTTATTTGTCTGCGCGTTCGGGCAACTGGCTGTTGCTTATTCTGGAAATAGGCTTGGTCATTTATTTAGCGGTCGTCGCTCCTCCTGAAATTGCCGGCAAGCTTGCCTTGGGCTTGGTTGCGCTGATAGGACTGCTGAGCGCCGTGAGCCGTTTCTTAGGTTTGCAGCACCAAAGGTCGCAGGGATGACTTCGCGGCTTGCGCTGAAAAAATGGTCAAAACTGTTGCTGGGCTGGAGCCTAGGCGGTCTGTTGCTGTTTTGGTTGCTGCGGCATGTAGACGTTTCGGGGATTGCACAAAGCGCGGCGCAGGTGCCTGCATGGTTATGGCTGGCTTGCTCGCTGCTGTGGATGCTGAGTTTTGTGTTGCGCGGTAGGCGGGTGCAACAAGAGTGGCACTGGCGCAGGCCGGTGAATTTGCTGACCGCCATGCGCTTGGTGCTGTTGCATAACGCCGCTGTACTGGTCTTGCCTTTCAGGGCTGGCGAAGCGGGTTACCCCTTGCTGGTAAAGCATGTTTTCGCCGCACCTTTAGGTCAATCATTGCGAAGTTTGATGTGGCTGCGCATTCAAGATGCAGGCGTTTTGGGCTTGCTGCTGGTGTGGCTGTGGCCTGATCTGCACTTGGGCTGGCCAGTACTTTGTAGCTGCGTACTTTTGAGCTTGGTCATGTTGCCAGCCAACTATTGGCTTTGGCTGCTCAAGCGTCGCAGTGCATGGGCACGGGTATTGCGCAGTGTGCTGCACCGCAGAGCCCCGCGCAGCGCTTGGCTGCTGTCGCTTGGTAACTGGGTCTGCAAGTTGTGCGTAGTGGCCATCTTGCTGTCTTCACTCTTGGCGATGCCCATCAAAGCTGCTTTTCAAGGCGCATTGGGCGGCGAATGGGCGGGTTTGTTGCCCTTGCAAGGGCCTGCAGGACTGGGGACCTACGAAGCAGGTGTTTGGCTGGCGGCTGGAATAACCGATACCCATATGGCGTCCCAATTACCTGCAGCCGCCCTGCTGGTCCACGTTTTTTGTCTGGCGCTGTCCTTGGGTGCGGCCCTGCTGGCATGGGCAGTTTTAAGCTGGCCACAAACCGACGCTGCGAATGGCGACAATAGCTGAATGACCTCCTCGACCATGCCCAACCGAATACCTGCCCACCGTTTGTCCGTGGTGGTCCCCATGTACAACGAAGTCGAACTCGCTGCCGATTTGATCGACGCCGTTCAAGCCGCGCTCAGCGACTACCCTTGGCCTTGGGAGCTGGTCATCATCGATGACGGCAGCACCGACGGCACATGGTTTCGCCTCAGCCAACACGCCGTCGACGTCGGGTCGCACATCCGTGCTTTGCGCCTGCAACGCAACTTTCGCCAAACCGCTGCGATGCAGGCAGGCATCGACTGCGCCAGAGGCGACGTCATCGTCACCATGGACGGCGACTTGCAAAACGACCCGCGTGATATTCCCATGCTGGTCGAGCACTTGCTGGTTGAGGACAAAGACATCGTGGCAGGTTGGCGGCAAAACCGCCAAGATGGTTTTTTGTTGCGCAAAATCCCTTCTTACTTTGCCAACAGCCTCATTCGCAAGGTGAGTGGTTTGAACTTCAAAGATCTGGGTTGCAGTTTGAAAGCCTTCAGAGCACCAGTGCTGCGCAAAATTCGCCTCTATGGCGAGATGCACCGCTTTATCCCTGCTTGGCTCTCCACCGTCACCTCAGCTGACCGCATGGCCGAGTTGCCAGTGCGCCACCACGCACGTACCAAGGGTCAATCTAAATACGGTATTTCACGCACCCTGCGGGTGATCGTGGACTTGTTGTCCATCCATTATTTTTTGCGCTTTGGCACACGACCCGGCCACTTTTTTGGCGGTATTGGCTTGGCAGTGCTGTCGCTGGGCATGGGTATATTGGTGTATTTGATGGCGCTGAAATTCATGGGGGAATCGATTGGCACGCGTCCCCTGATGTTCGTTGGCTTTTTCTGTGTGCTGGGCGGCTTGCAGTTCCTCACCACCGGCGTGTTGGCAGAGTTGCTGATGCGCACCTACTACGAAGGTGGCAAAGCGCAGGCCTACCATTTGGTGGATGCGCCTACCCCTCAACACAATGAAGGCTGGCATGGCAGGGTCTGAAGCGCCCGTCAGTCGCGGTTGGGCGTTTGTAGCTGCCTTTTTATTACTAGGCTATTTTTTACTGGGCCTAGGCCAAAGCCTGTTGTTTGATGTGGATGAGGGGGCTTTTTCAGAAGCCACCCGCGAAATGGTGGTCAGTGGCGATTGGGGCCACACCACACTCAATGGCGCTGACCGATTTGACAAACCCATAGGCGTGTATTGGCTGCAAGCCCTCAGCGTGAAGGTTTTCGGGGTCAACGAATTTGCCTTGCGACTGCCTTCTGCGCTGGCCGGTTGGCTTGCTTGTTTGGCGCTGGCACTGACTGCCTACCAAGCTTGGGGACCCCGCGCCGCCATGCTGGCAGCCATGGTCTTTGCCAGCAGTTTGGGGCCTTGGGCCATGGCCCGCACCGCCACAGCAGATGCCTTGCTGGGTCTGTGGTTGATGTTGTCTGCGCTGGACCTGTGGCGCTACCTCTGCAACAACGACCGACGTGCGCTCAGGCGAATGGCTTTGTGGATGGCCTTGGGGGTACTCACCAAGGGACCGGTGGCTGTGCTGATCCCAGCGGCCGTGCTGTTGCTGTGGCAATGGTGGGGGCCTTCGCCAGGTTTGGTGCTTCGAACCTTGCGTGATGGCTGGTCGTGGCTCATCTTTGGCGCGGTGGCAGGACCTTGGTATACCTATGCGTGGTTGCGCCACGGGGACGCATTTATCCAAGGTTTTTTCCTGCGCCACAACCTTGACCGTTTCAGCGCGCCGATGGAAGGTCATGGCGGAGGTTGGCTTTATTTTGTGTTGGTCTTGCCTTTGCTGTGGATGCCTTGGACGCCACTGGTTCTCAATTTGGGAATGCGTTGGAAACCACTGTGGCAGACCCCAATCTTGCGCTTTGCCTTGCTGTGGGCTGGTTTTGTGGTGGTGTTTTTTTCCTTGTCTGCCACCAAGTTGCCGCACTATGTCTTGTATGCCGCGCCAGGGGTTGTGCTCTTGCTGACCTATGCTGGGCTACATGCCAATAACCGTTGGTGGTGGGCATGCGCGGTTTTGTTAACGGCTTGGATGGCACTGCTGCTGACGCTACCTGAAGTTTTGCGTGACCACCCCGAGTGGATAGGCGACAGCCTTTACCGTAACTTGATACAGACGTCGAACGCACCCCACTTCTTGCGCTCCATCAGCGCGGCGGTGTTGATGGTGCAAGTGCTCTGGCTGGTTTCTGGCCGGTTTTTACCTTCGCCCCATCAGTTGCCGCGCTTTGGCTTGCTGGCCATGGGTGGCAGCGCTGTCTTGGCCTTGGGTGTGTTGCCTTGGTGGAGTCAGACCTTGCAAGGACCGGTGCATGGTTTGGCTGCACAAACGCTAGCGCAACCGGCGGTGCAGTGGGGCTTACATTTCCCTTCTTTTGCTTTGTACCGGCAAAGCCCTGCGCCACGGCGTGCCCCTCTAGAAGGCGAGCTGGCCTTGGTGCGAACCGACAAACCGACTTGGCCTGAGGATTGGCCTGTGATTGCCAGCGAGCGAGGTTTTGCATTGGTTCTTCGGCCTGTAGGGTCCGAACTTCCCCCTTGAAAGTGGGCAGACCCACATAGCTTAGCCATGACTGAACCTCGTACTTCTTCCCAAACCTCCTCACCTTGGTGCTGGCAAGCATGGGGACTGCTGATTCTGCTGCTGCCCGGTTTATGGCTGCTGCGCCTGCTCACCGCCGCCCACAGCGGGGCTGGCTTGTTTGTCGATGAAGCGCAGTATTGGGAATGGAGCCGAGAGCTGGCTTGGGGTTATTACTCCAAACCCCCTGTCTTACCTTTATTGATCAAGTTGTCGGTTTGGGTGGCAGGCGACGGCACAACGGGTGTGCGCTGGTTGGTGCAGCTGTGTTGGGCTGTGGTGCCCTTGGTACTGTGGCGATTGGGTTGGGAGATGCAGCGTGACAGTCAACAGCCTCTGGCATCTACTCATGCCGTTGGCACTTGGGCCGCTGTGCTGTTTGCCAGCAGCTTGGCAAGTGGTGTGCTGGGACAAGTGGCCACCACCGACGGACCGCTTGTGCTGTTTTGGTCCTTGCAACTGTGGCTGGTCTGGCGAGCAATGGCTCAGCCCATGCGCTGGTCACGATGGCTATGGGTTGGCGCTGTGCTGGCTTTGGGTGTGCTGTCCAAGTACACCATGTCGGCTGTGCTGGCGAGCTGGGTCGTGTGGTGGTGGTTTGGCCATAGAAATGCGGCAGTCAGCAAGGGCATGGCGCTGGCCGCTGGTTTGGCCGCCTTGGCCTTGTTGCCGCATCTGGCTTGGAACCAGGCCAACGATTGGCCCACCCTGAAACACACCGCCGATTTGTTGTCCGGCGGTAGCCCTTCTTCTGGCCCCTTCTTTGCCAAATTGTTGCCACGTCTTGCGGAATACATTGGCTCTCAGGCCTTGCTGGCAGGTCCTGTTTTTCTCTTGGTGTCTGTGCTGGTTGTCATGCGCCTATGGATCAAGCCAGCCAGTCCACCTCTGAACTTTTCCACCCGCCCTGCCTTGTGGGCGTGGCATGGCAGTTGGCCTTTATGGGCAATTGGTGGCCTGCAAGCCATGCAAGGCACTGCGCAAATCAATTGGCCAGCACCTGCCTTGCTAGGCGCCTCTGTGGCATTGGGCTGGCTGCTGGGGTCTCGACCAACCCCTTGGCGCTGGCGCGAGCCAGTGGCGGTGCTTCTCATGGCCAGTTTTTTCTCAACAGCTTTGTCACTGGGGGGAGATTGGCGAGCTCGTTTGGGGCTGCCAGTCCAAAAATCCAAATGGGACTTATGGGGCCGCGCGAGGGGTTGGGAAGAAGGCTTGATGCAGCTTCAGCCCTTGGTGGCATCAAACCCTGACGCAACCTTGGTCGCCCTTGACCGCACACTCATCATTCACGCTGCCTATGCTTGGCGAGAGCAAAAAGTCTTGGCCTTGAGTTGGCAACAAACACCACACCCCTTGCACCATTACGATTTACTTTACCGTTTTGACCCCGCCCAGCACACAGGCCCGGTTTTGCTGCTGGTGCTGGGAGAGTTGCCTGGTTTTGTGCGCGAGCGTTACAAGCATGTTGAACGCTTGTCCGATGCTGCGCCCTCAGGGCGACCGCTGTTTTTGTGGCTATTGAAAGAACCTCAACCATGAAAGCCCGTCAGCGCGAAGGATGGTTAGGGGGCACGGGTTTGGCTCTGTCGGTGCTGGTGTTCATGCTGTGGCCAACGCTTGATCTGCGGGTTTCGCAGGCATTTTTTGATATGCCAAGCGCCACGTTTCCAGCCAACAACATACCTTGGGTGCATGCAGTTTATGTAGCCAC
>CAMDIP010000083.1 GCA_945899335.1 Bordetella parapertussis | reverse complement strand
GCTATTTTGTTTTCCTTGTCAGTGATTGGTATTTTCTTAAACCGTAAAAACTTGATTGTGTTGTTGATGGCCATTGAGTTGATGCTGCTGGCAGTCAACATCAATTTCGTTGCGTTCTCGCATTACCTTGGCGATATACACGGTCAGATTTTTGTGTTTTTCATTCTCACAGTCGCTGCGGCGGAGTCTGCCATTGGCTTAGCCATCTTGGTCTTGTTGTTTCGCAATCGTGCAAGCGTTCAAGCCGATGAACTGAATGCGCTTAAGGGCTGATGGATAAGCAATGAACACAACGCTTCAAGCCTCTACTTTGCTCACCATCGCTTTAGCGCCTTTGGCTGGTTCCATGCTTGCAGGTATTTTTGGAACTGCTTTGGGTGGCGCATGGATGGGGCGCAAACTCAGCCATGGCCTGACTATCTTGGGCGTCTTGCTTTCTTTTGTTTTGTCCGCACAAACATTGGTGCAGGTGGTTCAAGAGGGCGCTAGCTTCAATGAAACGATTTACACCTGGATGGTCGTTGGTGGCTTGAAAATGGAAGTGGGTTTCTTGGTGGATGGCTTGAGCGCCATGATGATGTGCGTGGTCACCTTTGTTTCGCTGATGGTGCACATTTACACCATCGGCTATATGGAAGAAGACGAGGGCTACAACCGCTTTTTCGCTTATATCTCCTTGTTCACATTTGCGATGTTGATGCTGGTGATGAGCAACAACTTGCTGCAGCTCTTTTTTGGTTGGGAAGCGGTGGGCTTGGTTTCTTATTTGTTGATTGGTTTTTGGTTCAACAAACCCAGTGCCGTTTTCGCCAACATGAAGGCGTTCTTGGTCAACCGCGTGGGAGACTTTGGCTTCATCTTGGGTATTGGTTTGATTGCTGCGTATGCTGGCACTTTAAATTACGCCGAAGTGTTTGCCAAAGCCACTGACTTAGGGGCACTTACCTTGCCAGGCACTTCTTGGATGCTGGTGACAGTCATTTGTATTTGCCTCTTCATTGGTGCCATGGGTAAGTCTGCACAGTTTCCTTTGCATGTCTGGTTGCCAGACTCGATGGAAGGTCCCACGCCGATCTCGGCCTTGATTCACGCGGCCACCATGGTGACGGCGGGCATTTTCATGGTGGCACGCATGTCACCTTTGTTCGAGTTGTCTGATACCGCCTTGAACCTCATCATGGTGGTGGGCTCCATCACTGCCTTGTTCATGGGGTTTTTGGGTATTGTGCAAAACGACATCAAGCGGGTGGTGGCTTACTCCACCTTGTCGCAACTGGGCTATATGACGGTCGCCTTGGGCGCATCTGCTTACTCGGTGGCCGTATTCCATCTGATGACGCATGCTTTCTTCAAAGCCCTGCTGTTTTTGGCTGCGGGTTCGGTCATCATGGGAATGCACCATAACCAAGACATTCGCTACATGGGCGGTGTTCGCAAATACATGCCCATCACATGGATAACCTCTTTGTTGGGCTCTTTGGCGCTGATCGGTACGCCGCTTTTCTCTGGTTTTTATTCCAAGGACAGCATTATTGAAGCTGTTGCGGCCAGTCACTTACCCGCGTCAGGTTGGGCTTATTTTGCAGTTTTGGCGGGTGTGTTCATTACCTCTTTTTATTCTTTCCGAATGTATTTCTTGGTCTTTCACGGCAAAGAACGTTTTGACCAGAACCCTGAGGCGCACCATGGTCACCACGCTCATCATGCCCCGCATGAGTCGCCTTGGGTGGTCACCCTGCCTTTGGTCTTGCTGGCCATCCCCTCGGTTTTGATTGGCTACTTCACCATAGAACCCATGCTCTATGGCGACTTCTTCAAAGGCGCCATTTACGTCAACGCCGATCTTCATCCTGCCATGCGGGAGTTGCAGCAAGAGTTTCATGGCGCAATGGCCATGGCCTTGCATTCCTTGTCTTCTGTACCCTTGCTGTTGGCGATGAGTGGTTTAACCCTGTCCTATTACATGTACATGGTCAATCCTGCACTGCCTGCTGCCATTCTTCGCACCTTTGCGCCGCTACATACTTTATTGGTCAATAAATACTATTTAGACGACTTCAATGAAAAGGTGCTTGCCAGAGGTTCTCGCGCATTGGCCTCGGTGTTGTGGAAGCTTGGCGACCAAGGTTTGATTGATGGTTTGCTTGTTAACGGTTCATGGAAAGTGGTGGCCTTTGTTTCTCGCTTAAGTCGCCAACTGCAAACAGGTTTTCTTTACCACTACGCCTTGGTGATGATTTTGGGCATGTTTGGCCTCATCACATGGTTTGTTTGGTTGAACCCCTGATCTGATTGATATGAAGATCCACACTTTTAAAAGAGACCTCCCATGGGGATATTGAGTCTGGCCATTTGGACGCCCATTGTTTTGGGGGTTCTGATTTTTGCCCTGGGTCGGGATGAACATGCAGGCTTGGTGCGCTGGGCTGCCTTGTTTTCAGCACTCTTGAGTTTTTTTCTGTGCGTCCCTTTGTATACCGATTTTGACAACAGCAGCGCCTCGATGCAGTTTGTTGAAAACATGCCTTGGGTTTTGCGCTTCAATATGTCCTACCACCTAGGCGTTGACGGTATATCTCTTTGGTTTGTCTTGCTGACCTCTTTCATCACCTTGGTGGTGGTCATCTCTGCATGGGAAGTCATCACAGAGCGTGTGCATCAATACATGGGCGCGTTCTTGGTTCTGAGCGGCGTCATGACCGGTGTTTTTTGCGCACTCGACGGCATGTTGTTTTACGTGTTCTTCGAAGCCACCCTGATTCCCATGTACCTCATCATTGGCATATGGGGAGGCCCTAACAAGATTTACGCCGCCTTCAAGTTCTTCCTCTACACCTTGATGGGCTCCCTGTTGATGTTGGTGGCCCTGATTTACCTCTACATCCAATCGGGTGGCAGTTTCGATTTAACCGTCTGGCAAGCCTTGCCACTGTCATCGAAAGCCCAGACGCTGCTGTTCTTTGCCTTTTTTGCAGCTTTTGCTGTCAAGGTTCCGATGTGGCCGGTGCACACATGGTTGCCTGACGTTCACGTTGAAGCGCCTACGGGTGGATCGGCTGTTTTAGCGGCCATCATGCTGAAACTGGGTGCCTATGGCTTCTTGCGTTTTTCATTGCCCATCACCCCAGACGCTTCGCATGAATGGGCTTGGTTGATCATCGCTTTGTCAGTCATAGCTGTGGTCTATGTGGGTTTGGTTGCCATTGTTCAGCAAGACATGAAAAAGCTGGTGGCCTATTCTTCTGTGGCACATATGGGCTTTGTCACTTTGGGCTTTTTCATGTTCAGCCCCTTGGGAATCAGCGGTGGCATTGTGCAAATGATTGCGCACGGTTTTGTTTCTGCAGCCATGTTTTTGTGCATTGGCGTTTTGTATGACAGGGTGCATTCCCGTGAAATCGCAAGCTACGGTGGTGTGGTCAACACCATGCCAAAGTTTGCGGCGTTTTCCATGTTGTTTGCCATGGCCAATTGCGGCTTGCCGGGTACAGCAGGTTTTGTTGGTGAATGGATGGTGATCTTGGCTGCCGTGCAATTCAATTTCTGGATTGGCTTGGCTGCCGCCTCGGCGCTCATCTTCGGCGCGGCCTATACCTTGTGGATGATCAAGCGTGTGTATTTAGGCCCTGTAGTCAATGAGGATGTCAGACAACTTTCGGACATCAACGCCCGTGAATTTGCGATGCTCAGCATTTTGGCTGTCGCTGTGATGGTCATGGGTCTGTACCCCAAGCCGTTCACCGATGTGATGAATGCCTCGGTCGATCAGTTGATACAGCAAGCTTCAGTGAGTAAGTTGCCACAATGAAACCCCTCGCTCTATACCCAGGGATGAACACATGATTGACAACTTCAGTTGGGTGGCGGTTTACCCAGAAATCGTTTTGCTCATCATGGCATGTGTCATTGCCATGGTGGACTTATGGGTGACCTCGCCTAGGCGCGACTTGACTTACGGCTTGTCCTTGCTGACCTTGGCCAGTGTGGCCATCATCCAAGCACTTTATGCCAGCAGTGGCACCACGCTCTACAGCTTTGGCAATATGGTGGTGTCGGATGCCATGGGCAATTGGCTCAAATGTTTTGCAACCTTGGCCATGATGGTGACGCTGATATATGGCAGGCCCTATGTGGCTGACAGGCAAATGCTCAAAGGCGGTGAGTGGTTTGTCCTCTCGCTGTTTGCTTTGCTGGGTATGTTCGTCATGATTTCAGGCAACAATTTTTTGGTCATTTACTTGGGTCTGGAGTTGCTCACGCTCTCCAGCTATGCCTTGGTGGCCTTACGCCGCGACGACAGCAATGCAACTGAAGCGGCCATGAAATATTTTGTGTTGGGTGCTTTGGCCAGTGGCTTCTTGCTGTATGGCTTGTCCATGCTCTATGGCGCAACAGGTAGCCTCGACCTCAGCTCGGTCTTCACGGCGGTGGCGACTGGCCATGTCAAGCATCAGGTGCTGGTGTTGGGTGTGGTGTTTGTGGTGAGTGGCCTTGCTTTCAAGTTAGGTGCTGCACCTTTTCACATGTGGGTGCCGGATGTCTACCAAGGCGCACCGACGGCTGTGACGCTGATGATTGGTGGCGCTCCCAAGTTAGCTGCTTTTGCCATGATGATGCGCTTGTTGGTCGATGGCTTGCTGCCCTTGGCCATTGACTGGCAACAAATGCTGATGGTGTTGGCGGTGGTGACTCTGCTGATTGGTAACTTGTCTGCCATCGCGCAAACCAACTTCAAGCGCATGTTGGCGTTTTCAACCATCGCGCAAATGGGCTTTGTGCTCATAGGCATGTTATCGGGTGTGGTGAACGGCAACACGCTGTCTGCAGCCAACGCTTACAGCTCTGCCATGTTCTACATGATCAGCTATGTCTTGACAACGCTGGGTGTGTTTGGTGTCATTCTCTTGTTGGCCCGTGAAGGGTTCGAGAGTGAGGAAATTTCAGACTTGGCTGGCCTGAACCAACGCAGCCCCTTGTTTGCAGGCGTCATGGCCATTTGTTTGTTTTCGCTGGCAGGTGTGCCGCCACTGGTCGGGTTTTTCGCCAAGTTGTCGGTCATTCAAGCCTTGGTGGCTACGGCTCAACCTGCGGCGCTAGGGCTGGCTATTTTTGCGGTGGCCATGTCCTTGATTGGGGCTTTTTACTATCTGCGGGTCATCAAGGTCATGTATTTCGATCCGCCTTTGACTGCAACCACCGTGTCTGCCAGTGCCGATGTGCGTTTTGTCTTGGCCCTGAATGGTGGTTTGGTTCTGGTTTTAGGCCTTTTGCCCGGTGGACTGATGGCTTTGTGTGCCAATGCGGTGGTTCAAGCACTTGGAAGTTGAGTCTTTGACATAATGGTGTCATGAAAGTCCTAGATCTCCAATGTCACCACCACCATAGCTTTGAGGGCTGGTTTGGGTCTGAGGACGATTTTCAGTCGCAAAATGCCCGTTTATTGGTGGAGTGCCCTTTTTGCGGCGACCACCAAATCACCAAAATGTTGAGTGCGCCAAGGCTGAATTTGTCTGGGGCATCGCAATCGATCTCGGACAACTCACACTCTGAAGAGCCAAGCTCTAATGCGGTGACCACCACAACTTCTTCCTCGGCTGCTTTGATGCCCGTAGAAGCTCAACAAGCATGGATGAACATGGTTCGGCACGTGTTGAACAACACCGAAGATGTGGGCGGGCAATTTGCCGAAGAGGCTCGCAAAATGCACTACGGCGAAACGCCCGAGCGACCCATACGAGGGCAAGTATCCCGCGAAGAAACCAGCGCCTTGCTGGAGGAGGGCATTCAAGTCATGCCCCTACCCATGCCAGCGGCTATCAAAGGCCCTGTTCAATAAGCCTCACCTTGGCGGGGGCGGGCTTATTTGTTTTTCAGCTTGCCTCTGGGCGCCACAAAGGTAACCGGCGCTGAAGGGCGGTCACCAGGAATAATGGGTTTAGCGGGAGAGGTGTCCTTTTTGGGTTTCTTAGACATCTTGTTGCTCTTTTGATCGCCTTTTGCCATGACCTACCCCTTTGTGTTTTTTGACTGAATTGAAAATGTAAAGGCCAAAGCCTTAATTGACTTCGGTGACAAACTCGCTGACAGGACGTCGGATTTTTTTCAAGTTCTCTAACCAATCTTGTCCTTTTGCACGGTAGCCCAATGGCAACAGAGCAACGCTGCGCAAGCCCTTGGCACCCAGACCCAAAATTTCATCGACTGACTTAGGGACAAAGCCCTCCATGGGTGTGCTGTCAACTTCTTCAAACGCGGCCGCAATCAGCGATGCGCCCAAGCCAATGTAGGCTTGGCGAGCTGCGTGTTCAAAATTCACCTGTGCGTCCCGCGAGGGATAGCTCTTCAACAGCATTTGGCGGTAGTTCTCCCAGCCTTCATTGGTGCCGCCACGCTCTGCGTTGGTTAAATCAAAGTGGTGGTTGATTCGATCGGCGGTG